>CALKYL010000274.1 GCA_938003515.1 uncultured bacterium | reverse complement strand
GGCGCCGGCAGGTCGATGGCGCCGAGCAGCAGCGCCGCGCCGGTCGTCAGCGCGATCGCGAGCGCCGGGCCGAAGTCCGCGATCAGCGTGCGCAGGCCGCGCCACAGGTAGCGCGTCTTGGCGAAGTTCTTGAGCCGCATCGCGAGTGTGAACGTGCCGAGACCCAGCAGCAGCGCGAGCAGGCCCGGCGCGCCCGGCGCGCCGTCGTCGAACGGCGCGGCGAGCGAGCCGATCGCCTCGACGATGAAGATCACCGCGATCAGCACCGCGAACACCTCGTCGGTGAAGCGCGTGAACCAGCGCATCAGCGCGCTCGCGTCGGTGACCGAGAGCAACATCAGCAGCGCACCGGACCACAGCCCGACCCACGCGTACGTTCCCAGGAAGTCCAGCTCGAGCTGCCGGCACGCCGTGTAGAGCAGCCCCGTGAACACGACGACGGGTCCCGTGCCGCCGAGGATCGTCAGCGGCTGGCCGCCGAACAGCGCGAACAGCACGCCGCCGGCCGCGGTCGCGACGATCATCTCGACCGTGCCGATCTGCCCGTCGGTCACGACACCGGTCAGGCCGCCGAACGCGATGGCGTTGGCGAGGCACGCGAAGAACAGGAACAGCACCGTCGCGAGCACCTTGCCGGACAGGCCCTGCTTGAAGTCGTCCGCATACCACGGCAGACGTCGCCGCAGGTCCCCGAGGAGGCCGCCGGCGAAGCGGCCGGTGAAGGTCATGCCGTCGTCGATGCGTGGCTCGTTCGCGCTCATGGGGGGGGGCCTGGGTTGCTCGCGCCCGGAGCGCGCGCTCGGGGCGGCGTCGGGCGGATCGGCCAACCTAGCGCCCCCACGCGGAAGCCGCGACCCGGACCGCTTCGTATCGGTCGGCGGTCCGTCGCCGCGCGCCCGGCGGGCCCTGGGGGCCCGCCCGGGCGCGAGGGGCAGCGGTCGGACGCGCCGCCGCGCCGCGCGAGGCCGCGACGATCCCGGAGACGGTCACGACACTCGGCATCCTCGGTCGGCTGGCGACGGCTGCGCAGCCCGAGTTGAGGGAGCCGCCTGTCCGGATTCGCACCTGGCGGCCCGGACAGCGGACGCGCTGCGCAAGATCGGGACGTAGCTCGGCGGGCGCGCTCGCCGCGCGCCGGTGGCCTCGAGGTAGCCGCCGCTGCCGGCGGAGGACGTCCCCGGCGGCCGGGGCGAGCGGGCGTCGGACGTGGTCTCGCGAAACGCCCGGACGGACCCGCCGGCGTGCGATCAGCCGTTGGCCTGGCGGATGCGTTCGGCGGCGGCCTTGTCGTAGGTGATGCCGTGCTTGTCGAAGAGCTGGTCCAGCTCACCGGACAGGGTCATCTCGGTGACGATGTCGCAGCCGCCGACGAACTCGCCCTTGACGTAGAGCTGCGGGATGGTGGGCCAGTCGGAGTAGTCCTTGATGCCCTGACGGATGGCCGGGTCGGCCAGCACGTCGACGTCGGCGAACGCCACGCCCATCGCGCCGAGGATGCTCGCCACGCGATTGGAGAAGCCGCACTGCGGCATCGCCTTGGTGCCCTTCATGTAGAGCACGACGTCGTTCTTCTCGACGGTCTCCTGGATCCGGGTCCGAATGTCGCTCATCGCCGCTCTGTTTCTCCTCAGGTCCTGCTGGTCAGCCGACGCTCTCGTCGGTTCGTCGTGAAATCGGGTCTCGGAAGCGGGCGCGCCGTGTCGCGCGTCCGCGTGATCGGGGCCGCCCGCCGGGTCGGGGCGAGCGGGTGGTCGGGGCGAGCGGGTGGTCAGGGCGAGCGGGTGGTCAGGGCGAGCGCGTGCAGCTCGCCGTCGGGACCGTCGAGCTTGCCCTTGAGGGCCGCGTAGACGGCGCGCTGCTGCTGCACCCGGGTCATGCCGCGGAAGCTCTCGTCGACGACCGTCGCCGCCATGTGGATGCCGTCTTCGCCCTCGACCGCGATCTCTGCGTGGGGGAACCTCGCGCGGATCAGGGCTTCGATCTCTCGGGGCTGCATCGGCATGGCGTCGTCCGGTGGTCCCGGCAACCTAGGCTGCGGCGCTACGACGCGCAAGCCGCGCGGCGTTCGCAGCCCTCGGGTGCGGATCCTCCGCGTCGGCTGCACGGCCGCTGCCGCCGGGTCGCGCGGGCCGCGGCAGGGCCCGGCCCGACTACAGCGCGCCGACCGTCAGCGTGAGCGCGTTGGTGCCCGCCACCGAGACCAGCGACAGCGCCGCGTCGAACTCGAGCGCGACGACCTGATGATGGAACGTCTGCCCGGCGAGCGTGATCGTCGCCGGCAGCGCCACCTGGCTGTCGGCGATGCCGGCGCTCGGCAGCAACGGGTCGAGCACGTCGGGGGTCACCAGCAGCGAGCATCCCGGCCCCGCTTGCGGCAGGACGGCGGCGAGCGGCAGCGACAGCGTGCCGAAGCCCCAGACCGCGAGCGCGAAGGCGTTCTGCGGCATACCCGACGCTCGCGCTCGGCAGACGGCGCCGATCCACGGCAGCGCCGTCGCGGCCAGGGCGGTCGGGCCGTTGCTGCCGGCGCAGCCCGCGCCGAAGGGCACCGCGGTCGCCGGGCAGCTGACCGCGAGGCGCGCCACGTACGCCGACGTCAGCGGTCCGACGGTCGTGAAGTGCCCGCCGGCGACGAGGTCGCCGTTCGCGGAGAGGACTGCGTGCCGCACGATGCCGTCGACGTTCAGCGGCTGCCAGGAGGCGCCGCGCCGCCGCGCGAGCCCGTCGAAACCGCTGCCGGTCGGGGTGGAGACGACGAGGTCCCCGCCGACGACGAGGTCGCCGTTCGGCAGGAAGGTCAGGGTCTGCGCGATCCCGGCTACCTGCGAACCGGCGGACGGCAGGCCGTACCAGGTGCCGTCGCCGATCCACCGTGCGAGCGTCATCTGCGAACCGCCTGCCGGTGAGAACAGGCCGGCGAGGAGCAGTTCGGCGTTGTCGCGCCAGGTCATGGCGTTCACCGAGCCGCCCGTCAGGCCGCCGCCGATCTGCGACCAGGCGACGCCGTTCCATTGCGCGATGCGGGCGGCCGGAGTCGCGGCGCTGCCGGCGTGCGTGAACCAGCCGGCGACGGCGAGGCCGCCATCGGGCCGGACGGCGATCGCAAGGACCCGATCGTCGACGCCGCCGTCGAAGTCGGACCAGTAGGTGCCGTTCCAGCGCGCGATATTGGCTGCAGGAGTCGCGCCGGCGAACGTGAACAACCCACCGGCGACGACGTCGCCGTTCGGCAGCAGCGCGAGCGCCTCCACGGTCCCGTTGACGCCGCCGCCCATCGGCTGCCACGCAGTGCCGTCCCACCTGGCCACGTGGTCGGCGGCCGCGCCGGTCGCCGTCGTGAACGAGCCGCCGGCGATGACGTCGCCGTTGGGCAGGCGAAGCAGCGCCCGGACGATGCCGTTGCTGCCGAGCACGCCGCTGCCGAGCGGGGCCCAGGCGTTCGCGCTGCCGCGGGCGACGCCGAGCATCGGCACCCCGGAGATCGAGCGGAAGGCGCCGCCGATGACGACGTCGGTCCCGGCCGCGGCCACGGCGAAGACGGGCCCGTCGAGGCCCTGGCCGTGCACACGCAGCCAGTAGGTCCCGTCGAACGCCCAGCAGCCGTCGGGCTTTCCGATCGTGTACCGGCCGGCGTACCAGACGAGGCCCTCGATGCCGGCGGGCCCGGTCGCGACGCTGAGCTGGTTCCACGACGACGTGCCCCAGCGCCAGACCGTGGACGACGTGTTCGCCGCGACTTCGTAGGAGTTCAGCCCCGTGCTGCGCACTCTCAGCCCGGTCGCGGGCGGCAGGTTCGAGCCGAGCGCCACCCACGTGTTCGTGGCGGCGTGGAAGCGCGCCACGTTCGCGACCGGGGTCCCCGCGACGCTCGTGAATGCGCCCGCGACGAACAGGTACGAGTTGCTCGCCGACGTGCCGAGGCGTGTGCCCAGCGCCAGCACGGGACCGTTGACCGGTGCCGCCTGCGCCCAGCTGCTGCCGTTCCACACCGCCAGGTTGCTCGCGGGGCTGCCGCCGGCGGTCGTGAACTCACCGCCGACGTAGAGGCCTGGGTTCAGCTGCCACGTATGGCTCGCGAGCGCGTGCACCGTGCCGGTGACGCCGCTGCCGAGGCCCGACCACGACGTGCCGTTCCAGCGTGCGATGTTCGTCGCCGGCGCGCCGGCGACGACGTCGAACCGTCCCCCGATGTAGAGGTCGCCCTGGTGGACCGTGATGGCCTCGACTTCCGGGACCACGCCGTTCGCGCTCACGGTGCCGATCAGCTGCCATGCCGAGCCGTTCCACAGCCGCACAGCGGTGGCGGCGGCCGCGACCAGCTGGCCCTGGAACACGCCGAGGGCGGTGACCGTGCCCAACGGGTTCGGCAGCACCGACCATTGGCTGCCGTCGAAGATCGCCACCGAGGCATCGGTGGACGTCGCGAGGTCGAACCGACCGGCGACGACCAGCGAGAGCGGCTGGGGCCCCGACCCGTCCGGATCCCACAGCGTCGTCGCCAGGACCGTGCCGAACGGCGTGGAGATCGGGTCCCCGGCCTGCCACTGCGGTTCGCATTGCGAGGCTGGCGCGGCAGCCAGCAGGAGGGCCGCGAGGGCGGGGCACGTCGGAATCAAGGAACGGGTGGGAGATCTCGTCATCGCTGGGCTCCGCCGGGGTCGATGCGAAATCGCCGCGCGCGTGACGCGGAATCGCGGCCGGGGGGCGCCGAGGGCAGCGCGTGCGGCCGGCACCGGACCGCGCGCGACCCACGGCGCCCGTCGGGCGATCCCCTTCGCACAGGCGCGGCGCGCAGCCGCGACCGCGTCCCGACCGTGTACGACCGGAGCGCGTGGGCGACCGGGGCGCGGCAGTCCCTAACGCAGCCGCCCGCCCGCCACCGGGCTGAGCTGCAGCGGAAGAGCGAGACCGGAGATGCCCTGGAACCAGAACGCGGTGTCGACGAGCTGCGGCGCGGCGGGGATCGGCCACGACGCGTTGGCGGCGCCGTTCGCGTCCGCGAGCACGAGCCCGGCGGCCAGCGCGGCGGTGGCGTCGAGCAGCAGCGGCTGTTCGAAGATCGGCAGCGCGAGCGGCGCGAGCGACGGCGAGGCGAACACGACGACGAAGCCGTTGGGTTCGGTGCGGTAGGCGAGGGTGAACGTCGCGCCGAGCTGCAGCGGCTGTGGCTGCGCGACGCCGAGCAGTGAAGCGGGCGCCGGCACAGGGCAGGTCGCGGCCTGGGTCAGCGTGCAGTCGGCGAGCGAGACCTGCTGCCCCGGGGCCTCCACGGCGCACGCGCCGGTGCCCGCGATCAGCTGCGAACCCTCCAGCCACGCGCGCGACTCCGAGCCGAGCAGCGGGTCCAGCACGAGCGCGGGTCCGCCGCCCGCGGGGCCGGTCTGCTGTCCGGTCAGCGTCAGTCCGCTGCCGTGCAGTTCGCTGCCCCCCAGCAGGATGCCGGGGTTGCCGAGCGTCACGCCGAACAGGAACTGGCTGCCGGTGAACGTCGAGTCGATCGCGTGCACGATCGAACGGCTCGCGTGCAGCCCCGGCATGGTGAGGCTCGACGTGCCGGTCGCCGTCAGCGAGCAGCCCAGCAGCACCAGCGTCGTGTCGCGTGCGAATAGCGGAGCCGACCCGGCGGTCGCGAACGTGCAGTTCTCGGCGACGACGGTGCCGCCGGTGACGTCGACCCGGTGGAACGCGATCTGGCCCGGGAACGGCAGCTGGAACTGGTTGCCGGCGAAGTCGAGACCTTCGAGGTAGGCGAGCTGGCCGGGTGGCAGCGTCAGCCTGGTCGGTCCCTGGCCGACGAGGCACGCGAGGCTGTTGTTGCACCCCGGAGGGATCTGCGCCGGATCGAACGCGACCTGCACCGTGCCCGGCTGCAGCGCGCGGATCGTGACCCCGATCGTGAGCTCGAAGTGGGCGTAGGTCCCCGGCTCGACGACGACCACGTCGCCGGGCGCGGCGAGCGCGATCGCGTCCCGGATCTGCGGCAGGCCGGACGGCCCGACGAGCAGGGTGGTCTGCGCGACCGCGAGCGCAGCGGAGCCGAACAGTGTGAAGAGCCCAAGCGGCATGGCGACCAGGCATCGGCGGGGGAACATGGCGCGCACCCAGCGAACGGCGTGCCCGAGCCGCATCCGGATGCGGCCCGCCAACCGCGCCCGCGCCGCGGAACCCGTGCGGCGCCCCGACGTCCGGGGACCGACGCGGGACGACGAGATCCCGTCGGCGCCGTGAGGACGTGCGGAGCCGCGCGACCCGTGCAGGAGCGGCGCGGAGGCCGGTCGGCGCAGCGTGCCGTGTGCCCTATACAGGGGCCATGCCCGACGAAGCGACCGGCCCGGTGGCCGCCGAGATCACCCGCCGCCTGCGGCACGCGCTGGCGCCGACCCGGCTCGCGCTCCGCGACGACAGCGACCAGCACGCCGGCCACGCCGGCCACGACGGCTCCGGGGAGAGCCACTTCTCGCTCGTGATCGAGAGCCCGGCCTTCGCCGGCCTCAGCCGGGTCCAGCGGCAACGACGCATCTACGAGGTGCTGGGCGAGCTGATGACGGAGCGCGTGCACGCGCTGCAGATCCGGGCGTCCGCCCCGGGAGAGGCGTGATGCACGGCGTGCACGAGATCACCCCTACGGTGCACGACCTCGGCGACTTCGAGGTCCGTCGCGTGCTGCCGTCGCGGCCCCGCACGATGGTCGGGCCGTTCGTGTTCGTCGACGAATTCGGCCCCGCGCAGATGCAGCCGGGCAGGGGCATGGACGTGCGGCCGCACCCGCACATCCAGCTCGCCACCGTCACCTACCTGTTCGAGGGGGCGATCCACCACCGCGACAGCCTCGGCTCGAGCGCGGTCATCCGGCCCGGCGCGGTCAATCTGATGACGGCCGGCCGCGGCATCGTGCACAGCGAGCGCTCGCCGCAGGAGGAGCGCGACAGGGGCGCGCGGCTCTACGGCATGCAGACCTGGCTCGCGCTGCCGGACGGCAAGGAGGAGATCGATCCCGCCTTCGACCACGTCGGCGCGGACCGGCTGCCGCTGGTCGAGGGCGAAGGCGCCGCGGCACGCGTGCTGATGGGTACGCTGTGGGGCGCGACCGCCGGCACGCCGCAGCACAGCCCGACGATCTACGCCGACGTCGTGCTGACGGGCGGCGCCGTGCCGATCGACGCCGACGCCGACGAACGCGCGGTGCTCGCCACCGAAGGCGAGGTCACGCTGGACGGGGAGCCGCTGCGCAACTTCACGCTCTACGTGCTCGCCCCCGGGCACGCCGCGAAGCTGGCCGGCAGGGGCCGCGCGATGCTGCTCGGCGGCGCGGCGTTCGCGACCAGGCGACACGTCTGGTGGAACTTCGTCTCGTCGAGCCGGGAGCGCATCCAGCAGGCGAAGGAGGACTGGGAGGCGCGGCGCTTCCCGGTCGTGCCGGGCGACGAGGAGGAGCGCATCCCGCTTCCCGCACGGCCCAAGACGGACAGCGATCGCTGACCAAGACCGCTACCAGCGGTTCCTCAGCTCGCGCAGCCGCAGGAACACGGTCTTCTCGTCCGGGTCGGCCGGCAGGTCGTCGAAGGCCTCGCGCAGCGCGTCGATCACGCCGGGCTCACGCAGGCGGAAGAACGTGTTGATCGCCTTCTCCAGGCCGAGCGTCGTCACCGGCGCGCCCGTGCCGTCGCGGCCGTCGACGGCGGCGAGCAGCTCCGCGGCCGCGGCGTTGTCGGGTTCGCGGTCGAGCGTGAAGCGCAGGTTGTTGGCGAGGTAGTCGTGGCCCGGGTAGAGCTTCGCGGCCTCGTCGATGCGGGCGAGCTCCTGCGTGAAGGTCTCGTAGAGCCGCTCCGGGTCGCCGCCGTTGTGGCAGTTGCCGGCCCCGGCGTGGAACAGCGTGTCGCCCGAGAACAGCGCGGGCTCGGGCGCGTGGGCCAGCAGGCACACGTGGCACATCGTGTGTCCGGGCGTGTCGAGGCACTCGAGCTCGATCGTGCGGCCGACGCGCACGACGTCGCCCGAGCCGACGCCGCGGTCGACGCCGCGGATGCGGTCCCCGGCGTCGCGGTGCGCGATCAGCGTGGCGCCGGTCGCCGCGACCACGGCCTCGTTGCCGCCGGTGTGGTCGTGGTGCTCGTGCGTGTTCAGCACCTGCGTGATCTCGAGGCCGCGCTCGCGCGCGACGGCGAGACAGCGGCGGTGGTCGAGCGGGTCGATGGCCAGCGCCTCGCCCGTCTCGGCGCAGGCGACGAGGTAGTTGTAGTTGCGCAGGCGGTTCCCGACCCAGACGCGCTCGACGATCATCGTGTCGGTCCGTGGCGCCGGCACCGCGCCACGACGGCGTCGAGCAGCGCCTCCTCGAGCGCGCCGCCGCCGAGGCGTTCGATCTCGCGGAAGCCCGTCGGGCTGGTGATGT
Source organism: uncultured bacterium (assembly GCA_938003515.1). Next base: position 634 of record CALKYL010000274.1, on the reverse strand, counting down.
TGATCTCGGTCAGGTAGTCGCCGAGCACGTCGATGCCGGCGAGGACGACGCCCTTCTCGCGCAGCGCCGGCCCGATGCGCGCGCAGATCTCGCGGTCGCGGTCGGTCAGCTCGGAGAGCACGGCGCGGCCGCCGACGTGGAGGTTGGCGCGCGCGTCGTCGTCGGCGGGCACGCGCAGCAGCGCGCCGTGCGGTTCGCCTTCGATCATCAGGATGCGCTTGTCGCCCTTGCGCACCGCGGGCACGTACTGCTGGGCCATCAGGAGGCACGTGCCGTGCCGGGTGCCCGCCTCGACGATCGCGCGCGCGTTGCGGTCGCCGCGGGCGACGTGGAAGACGCCGTGGCCGCCGGCGCCGTCCAGCGGCTTGACGACCATCTCGCCGCCGAGCTCGTCGCGGAACGCCAGCAGCTCCGCGACGCTGCGGCTGACCAGCGTCGTCGGACACAGCTCGGGGAACTCGAGCGCGAACAGCTTCTCGTTCTCGTCGCGCAGCGCGCGCGGGTCGTTGACCATCACCGGGCCTTCCGCGCGCGACATCAGGAGCGTCGCGAACAGGTAGGCGGAGTCGAAGGGCGGGAGATCGGAAGAGCACACGTCTGAACTCCAGTCACCCTGATATATCTCTTATGCCGT
>CALKYL010000273.1 GCA_938003515.1 uncultured bacterium | reverse complement strand
CAGTCTCACCGATCTTTACGCAGCCGCCCGCGCCGTCCTCTTCGCCCTCTTCGTGTTCGTCGCGGGCTTCGAGCCCTTTGCGTCGCTCAGACGCGTCGTCTCGCGCGGGCTCGACGCGACCGACTCGCGTCGGCTCGCCGCGCTCGGCGTGCGCATGCCGATCGGCGACGTGGTCTGGGACCTGAGCTACCGCACGTTCCCGGGCGGCCGCATCAACCAGGAGTTCGTCTTCGTGCGCGAGCCGGGCATGAACGACGACAGCCCGATCACCGAGGGCCTGCAGAACGTGGTCGTGATGATGGGCGGCCACGTGCGCTCGGCGGAGAAGGACGGCTTCTCGTTCACGCCGCTCTTGCAGTCGCGCGGCCCGGCGACGACCCGCGCGATGAACGGCGTCGTCAAGAAGTCGGAGCTGTTCCAGATGAACTTCTTCGGCGGCGGGCCGTCGCTCAACCCGTACGCGCGCCGGCAGCCGAAGAACGACGACCTGACGCTGGCCGCGCGCGTCACCAGCGCGCCGCAGCCGGCGTCCGAGGGCGAGCCGGCCGGCGAGGGCGTCGACCTGATCTGGGTCGCCGACCTCGACCTGATCGGCAACCAGTTCTTCCAGCTGCGCAGCCAGGTGATGGATCCGAACGTGCGCTTCGACAACGTCACCTTCGCGCTCAACTGCATCGACACGCTGGTCGGCGACGGGAGCCTGATCGACCTGCGCAAGCGGCGGCCGATCCTGCGCAAGCTGACGGCCGTCGAGGAGGCGCAGGCCGTGTTCGAGCGGCAGTGGCAGGAAGAGAAGGAGGCCGCCGAGGAGGCCGCGAAGAAGTCGCTGGACGAGGCGCAGGCCCGCTTCGACGAGGCGGTGCGCAAGATCCGCGAGGACGCGACGCTCGACGAGCAGGCCAAGGAGGTCAAGATCGTCCAGGTCCAGCAGCAGGAGAACCGCAAGCTCGACCTCGAGAAGGCTCAGATCGAGGAGCAGAAGAAGCGGCGGCTCGAGGAGGCGCAGCACGACCGCGACGCGGCGCGCGCCGGCATCCACGACCGCTACCGCATCGTCACGCTGCTGCTGGCGATCGTGCCGGGCGTCGCGCTCGGCATGTTCACCTGGTTCCGTCGCAGCGCGCGCGCCGCGGCGATCGTGCCGGCGAGCCGGCAGGTGCAGACGGGCGGCGAGCCCGCGCGGCAGCAGCACAAGGAGGCAGTCTGATGAACGAGTTCGCCAAGACCGGGGCCGTCGTCGGCGCCGCCGCCGTGCTGACGGTGATCGCCTTCTCGATGGGCCCCCGCGAGGTGCGGCTCGACCTGTTCGATGACCAGGGCGAGCTGTTCTTCCCCGAGTTCACCGACGGCGACGCGGTCGCCGAGCTCGAGGTCACCGCGTTCCGGGAGGCGTCGACCGACATCTACGCGTTCGCGGTCAAGCGCGACGACAAGGGCGTCTGGACCATCCCCTCGCACGGCAACTACCCGGCCGACGCGAAGGACCAGATGGGCAAGGCCGCGGCGATGCTGATCGGCCTGCGGAAGGACGCCGTCGTCGGCGACGCGCGCGGCAACCACGCCGACTACGGCGTCGTCGATCCGCTCGCCGACGGCGTCGAGACGAAGGGCCGCGGCAAGCGCGTGACGATGAAGGACAAGGCCGGCAACGTGCTGGCCGACCTGATCGTCGGCGACGAAGTCGACGACAAGCCCGGCGCCTACTACGTGCGCGTGCCGAAGCAGAAGCGCGTCTACCGCACCGAGCTGACCGGCAAGCTGTCGACGCAGTTCGCCGACTGGATCGAGACCGACCTGCTGAAGGCGCAGTCGTGGAACATCCAGAAGGTCGTGTTCGACAACTACTCGGTCGACGAGCAGAAGGGCGAGGTCGTGCCCGGCGACAAGCTCGTCCTGACCAAGGACAACGCCAGCAAGTGGACGCTCGAGGGCGTCGACGCCGACAAGGAGCAGACCAACCAGGAGAAGGCGCGCCAGGTCGGCGACACGCTCGGCCAGATCAAGATCGTCGGCGTGCGGCCGAAGCCCGAGGGCCTGACGGCGCGGCTCGAGCGCGCCAACGGCATCGAGGCCCAGTTCCTCGCGCAGACGCTGCAGCAGAAGGGCTTCTTCCTCGGCCGCGGCGGCAAGCTGTGGAGCAACGAGGGCGACCTCTTGTTCGAGACCAAGTCGGGCGTGCGCTACACGCTGCGCTTCGGCGAGCTGGTGCCGGGCGAAGGCGACGAGGTCACGGCCGGCATCGGCAGCGAGCAGCCGCAGGAGGGCGAGGCCGGCGCCGGGCCCGACAAGCCGGCGAACAACCGCTACCTGATGGTCACCGTCGAGTTCGACGAGTCGCTGTTGAAGAAGCCCGCCGGCCCGCGCGTCTCCCAGGAGGAGATCGACAAGCGCAGGGACGCCAAGGCCGAGGTCGAGGCGATCCAGCGCGCGATCGAGGCGTGGCGCACGGCGCACGAGGGCGCCCTGCCCGAGTCGCTCTCGCAGCTCACCGAGAAGCCCGAGGAGGGCGAGGCGCCGCTCGCGGAGCTGAAGAAGGATCCGTGGGGCAGCGACTACCAGTACCTGGTCGACGGCGAGACCTACGTCGTGCTGAGCCACGGCGCCGACACGTCGCCCGGCGGCGAGGGCGCCGCGACCGACGTGCGCAGCGACCGGCTGCCGCAGGAGGACGAGCTCGCGAAGCTCGCCGGCGAGTGGCAGACCTACGACGGCAAGGTCGAGACCGGCCAGCAGGAGGCCGACAAGCTGACCAGGCGCTTCGGGCCGTGGTACTACGTCATCGACCAGGACCTGTTCGCGAAGCTCAAGCCGACGCGCGAGGACCTCGTCGAGGCGAAGCCCGCCGCCGGCGAGGGCGACGAGCCCGGCAAGTGAGCGCGCGGCGCGCGGCGGGGGTGCGACGCACCGTCCGCCCGCGCTATCGTGGGCGGGCGCGGTCCGATCCGGGGCGCGCCCGTCACCCCAGACCCTCCCACAGGAGCACCATGTCGAGACCCGTTCTCGCCGCCTTGGTCGCCCTCTGGTCCCCGGCGTTCGCCTCGGCACAGGCCGACGCGCCCGCCCAGGACCGGCAGGATCCGAAGGCGGCCTACCAGGAACTCGCGCGCGACTTCGGCCAGGCGATGACCGCGTGGTTCGAGGCGCGAAACGAAGCGATCCGGAAGGCCCAGGCCGCCGGCGAGCGGCCGCCGCAGTCGGTCTTCACCCCGCCGACGAAGGACTACGTCACGCGGGCGCAGGAGCTCGCCGCGCGGTGGGCCGGCACCGACGACGCGGTGCCGTTCCTCGCGTTCGTCGTCAAGAGCGCCAGCGACGAGCGCAAGGCGGTGTCGGAGGCGATCGAGGCGCTGCGCGTCGGCCACGCGAAGAGCGCCGCGATCCGCGACCTGCTGGGCCACCTCGGCCGCGCCGGCCGCGTCGACACGGAGCGCGTGGCGCGGCGGCTGCGCGACGCCGTCGTCGAGCAGAACCCCGACGCCGGCTGCCGCGCCCAGGCGCTGCTGACGCGCGGTTCGCTCCGGCTCGAGGGCGGCGATGCCGACGGCGGCGCCGCCGACCTGCGCAAGGTCGCCGAGGTGACCGACGACGAGGAGCTGGTCGACGCCGCCCAGGAGGCGCTGTTCGAGGTCGAGAACCTGTCCGTCGGCAGGACCGCCCCCGAGATCGAGGGCGTCGACGTCGAGGGCGTGCCGTTCAAGCTCAGCGACTACCGCGGCAAGGTGGTCCTGCTCGACTTCTGGGGATTCTGGTGATCGCCCTGCCGGGCGATGATCCCGCACGAGCGGTCGCTCGTGGAGAAGTGGAAGGACCGGCCGTTCGCGCTGATCGGCGTCAACAGCGACGGCACGCACACCGAGAAGGGTCTGGCGACGTATCGCCAGAAGCAGAAGGAGATGGGCGTCACCTGGCGCAGCTTCCGGAACGAGGCGAACGACCCGCCGATCAGCGACGCGTGGCGCGTGAACTCCTGGCCGACGCT
>CALKYL010000272.1 GCA_938003515.1 uncultured bacterium | reverse complement strand
AGAAGGACGCGCGCCGCCTGCTGGCGCGCGTGCGCTGGCTCGCGGCGCGCATGCCCGAACTCGGGCTGCCGGACCTCGACGACGCGGCCGTCGCGGCGGTCGCCGTCGAGCTGCTGCCGGGCGCCGACCTGCGCCTGCTGCGGGACACGAAGCTGCCCGACGCGCTGCGCGCCCGCCTGACCACGCCGCAGCGGCGCGCGCTCGACCAGGCGGCGCCCGACCGCATCGAGCTCCCGACCGGCCGCGCCGCGGTCGTCGACTACACGGCGGAGGCGGGGCCGACGATCGCCGCGCGGCTGCAGGAGTTCTTCGGCATGCCGTCGGTGCACGCGCTCGCCGGCGGACGCGTGCCGGTCGTGCTGCAGCTGCTGGCGCCGAACCACCGGCCGGTGCAGGTGACCACCGATCTCGCGAGCTTCTGGCGCAACGTCTACCCGCAGGTGCGCAAGGAGCTCTCGCGCCGATATCCGCGCCACAGCTGGCCGGAGGACCCGCTCGCCGCCGACCCCGAAGCGCGGCCCAAGCCGCGCGCGCGGCGGCGCTGACGACGGCGCGCTGTCGCCCATCGCGACACCCGGCGGCGCCCTGCCGCATTCCTGGACGGTGGCGGGCGCGCCGCTCAAGATTCGGCCGCAGGGCGCCGAAAGGCCCACATGGAGCGACCTTCCGCGCCATGAGCCTCGAACTTCGCCAGGGTCTACGTCAGGAGCAGCGCCTCGCCCTCCTGCCGCAGATGCTGCAGTCGATCGAGGTGCTGCAGCTCGCGACGGCGGACCTCGTGCAGTTCCTCGAGGCCGAGCTGCAGCAGAACGAGACGCTCGAGCTGCAGCCGGTCGACGTCGCCGGGCCGGCCGACGCGGCCGCGCGCGAGCGCGACCGCGACGACGGCGCGTTCGAGGACTGGCGCCGTCCGGCGGGCGGCGACGGCGGCGAGGACCAGAAGCTCGGCTTCCTGGCGAACGTGCCGGCGCGCGCCGGCTCCCTGGTCGACTTCGTGCGCGAGCAGCTGGTGTTCCGCGGCGCGCCGCCGCTGATCGCGGAGGTCGTGCTGCTGCTCGTCGAGCACCTCGACGAACGCGGGCTCCTGACCGCGACCGACGCGGAGCTGTCGGCGGCCCTGGACGTGCCGAGCGACCTCCTGGCCGAGGCGCGCGCGGTGCTGCGCACGCTCGAGCCGCGCGGCATCGGCGCGCGTGACACGATCGACGCGCTCTTGCTGCAGGCCGAAGGCGACCCCGACCTGCCCGTGATCGAGCGCATGCTGCGCTCCCACCTCGAAGAGCTCGGTCGCAACAAGCTGCCCGACGTCGCGCGCGCCCTCGAGCTGACGCTCGACGAGCTGCACGACCTGCTCGAGCGCGTGCGCGTGCTCAACCCGCGCCCGGCTGCGGCGTTCCACGACGACGGTGACCGCCCGGTGCGGCCCGACGCCTACGCGTGGCTGCAGGACGGCCAGGTGCAGGTGGCGCTCGACGACGAAGCGCTGCCGGACCTCCGGGTCAACGCCGAGTATGCCGCCCTCGCCGGCGACCGCCGCACCGACCGCGAGGTGCGCGACTACCTGCGCCCGAAGCTGCGCTCGGCGCGCGACCTGATCGACGCGATCCAGCAGCGCAAGGCGACGCTGTCGCGCGTCGTGCGCGCGGTCATGCAGGAGCAGCGCGCGTTCCTCGCGCGCGGGCGCGCGGCCATCCGGCCGCTGCGCATGAGCCAGATCGCCGAGGTGCTCGAGCTGCACACGTCGACCGTCAGCCGCTCGATCGCCGGCAAGTACGTGCAGACCGACCGCGGGGTGTTCCCGCTGCGTGACTTCTTCGACGGCGGTCGCATCGACGCGTCGCCCGCCGAGGGCCAGGGGCGCATGGCGGTCGCGCAGCAGATCTCGGAGCTGGTCGCGGCGGAGGACAAGCACCGCCCGCTGTCCGACGACGAACTCGTCGGCGAGCTGACCCGGCGCGGCGTGCAGGTCGCGCGCCGCACGGTCGCGAAGTACCGCCGCGAGCTCGGCATCCCATCGAGCTATCTCAGGAGGAGGTTCACGGATCCGTCATGAGTCGCTACGACCCGTTCGCGTACGGCGAGGTGCGCCTCGCCCCGAATCAGAAGCCCGCAGGCGACGACCCGGAGGACGTGCTGTTCGCCGACGCGGAGCCCGTGCAGCAGGGGCCCGCCGACGATTCGAGCTGGGCTCTCGTGCAGGGGGACGTCGACGGTCAGCTGCCCGGCGGCAGCGCCGGGGCGGCGCCACCGGCCGAGGAGGACGCGGCCGCCGAATTCGGCGCGGAGATCCTCGGCGAAGGCCCGGCCCCGGCTGCGGCCGCCAAGCCGAAGCGCCGGCCGGTGACCGGCGTGCGCACCACAGAGCCCACGGGCGACGGCTCGGCGCGCGTCCTGCCGGCCACGCAGAAGCGCCCGGAGGTGCGACGCAAGCCGCGCGCCGACGCGGAGCTGCCGCCGGTCGGCGAGCCGCGCAAGCCCACGCGGCCGCGGCTCGCTCCCGGGGCGCGCCGCCGCCCGATCGCCGGCACGGTCGTGCCGATGGTCGTGTGCGCGGCCGGCGGGTCCGGCGCCGCGTGGCTCTACGCGATGCAGGACAACCCCGTCATGGCGGGCATCCTCGGCGCGGCGACAGATC
>CALKYL010000271.1 GCA_938003515.1 uncultured bacterium | reverse complement strand
CGAACGCAACGTCGAGACCGCCGGCTTCGGCGGCGGCGAGGGCGACGTCGTCACCGCGGTCGCCGCGGCCTGCCGCGCGGCAGGCCTGCGCTTCGGCGTCTACCTGTCGCCCTGGGACAAGAGCCAGCCGACGTTCGGGACCAAGGCCTACCAGGCCGTGTTCGAGACCCAGCTCCGCGAGCTGTGCACCGGCTACGGGCCCCTCTTCGAGGTCTGGTTCGACGGCGCGAACTGTCCCGCCGACGACCCCGACGTGTTCGACTGGCAGGCCGTGTTCGGGGTCGTGCGCGAGCTGCAGCCGGACGCGGTGATCGCGATCACCGGACCCGACGTCCGCTGGGTCGGGAACGAGGCCGGCGTGACGCGGGCCAGCGAGTGGAGCGTCCTGCCGCTGGACCGACCGGCGCCGGGGCCGTTCGCGTCGGACCGCGAGAGCTGGCGCGCGCTGTGGCGCTTGCGCGCGCGCAACCAGGCGCCCGACCTCGGCAGCCGGACGCGTCTCGCCGACGCCCGCGCGCTCTGCTGGTGGCCCGCCGAGACCGACGTCTCGATCCGGCCGGGCTGGTTCTGGCACGCGCGCGAGGACGCGCGGGTCAAGCCGCTGGCGCAGCTGCTCGACTGCTACTACGGCGCGGTCGGGGGCAACGCGGTGCTGTTGCTCAACGTGCCCCCGGACCGTCGCGGTCGGATCCCGGAGCCCGACGCGGCCGTGCTGCGCGACCTCGGCCGGGTGCTCGACGCGACCTTCGCGGTCGATCTCGCCGCGAGCGACGGCGCCCGCACGCGGCGCTACGAGAAGGTCGGCGAGGTCTATCTGCCGCGGCCGACGACCGTCGATCTGTTCGACCTCGGCGAGGACACGGCCGCCGCCGGCCAGCGGGTCGAACGCTTCCGGCTCGAGGTGCTTCAGAACGGCGGCTGGCGCGCGTGCGGCGGCGGCACGACCATAGGCCACCGACGTCTCGTGCGCACCGAGCCGATCACCGGCGACGGCTTCCGCTACTGGATCGAAGAGAGCCGTGGCCGGCCCGACATCTCCCGGTTCCGCCTCTACCGCCGGCCGGCCATCGCCGAGCCGCCGGCGATCCGCCGCACGAGCAAGGGCTCGGTCGCGATCGACGGCCGCGGCCAGCCGGTGCGCTACACCACCGACGGCGCACCGGTCACCGCCCGGTCACCGCGCTACGAGGTGCCGTTCGCGCTGGTCGCCGGCGGGACCGTGCGCGCCCGCGCGTTCCCCGCCCAGGAGGACCGCACGCTCGTGCTCGAGACCGCCGGCGAAGCGGTGGCGACCTTCGGCCTCGCGCCGATCGGCTGGCGCGTCGTCGCCTGCTCGAGTGAGCAGGGCGGCGGCGAGGCGGCGGCGAAGGCGATCGACGGGGACCCGGCGACGCACTGGCACACGCGCTGGTCGCCGGACAGCCCGGAGCCGCCCCACTTCCTGACGATCGACCTCGGCCGCGTGCACGAGCTGACCGGGTTCGTCTACCGGCCCCGCGCGAACGGCGACAACGGCACGGTCGCCGACTACGCGTTCGACGGCAGCGCCGACGGCGAGACCTGGCAGGAGCTCGCGCGCGGCGCGTTCGACCACGGGGTCGGCGGACCGGGCACGCAGGTCGTGCGCTTCGGCGCGCCGGCGTCGGGCGTGCGCTTCGTCCGGCTGCGCGCGCTGCGCGAGGTCCGCGACCGGCCGTGGGCGTCGTGCGCCGAGCTGTCGGTGCTGGTGCGCTGACCGGACCGACGCCTCCCCCGCGCCCGCTTTCGTCCGGCGGAGGATCGGCTCCGCGCGGCCCGTCGCTATCCTCCGGTGCGTCATGCGCATCCCGACGCCGCTCCTGCCGTTCGTCCTCGCCGCGTGCGCGTCGCTGCCGGCCGATCCCGTCGAACGCGCCGACCTGATCCACGCGCGCATCCTGACGCTCGACACCCACAAGGACATCTCCGACCAGCTCGCGCCGGACTCCCTGCCCGAGGCGCCAGAGACGCGCGCCGAGTTCCGCCGCCGTTACGACCCGGCCGTGCGCGGCGACCAGCAGGTCGACTTCCCGAAGATGCGCGAGGGCGGCTACGACTGCGCGTTCTTCATCGTCTACGTCGCGCAGCGCCGGCTCGACGAACCCGGCTACCGGCGCGCGCTCGCCGAGGCGAACAAGAAGTTCGAGGCGATCCACCGCATGTGCCGCCTCTATCCGATGACGATCGGCCTCGCGACGTCGCCCGACGAGGTCGAGCGCCTGCACGCCGAGGGCAAGCTGATCGCGTGCATCGGCATCGAGAACGGCTATCCGATGGGCGAGGATCTCGGCCGGATCGAGGAGTTCCACCGGCAGGGCGCGCGCTACATGAGCATCGCCCACAACGGGCACACGCAGCTCGGCGACTCGCACACCCCCGCCGAGCCGCTGCACGGCGGCCTGAGCGACCTCGGCCGCCAGGCGATCGCCGAGATGAACCGCGTCGGCATCATGGTCGACGTCTCGCACGCCAGCAGGGCGACCATGCTGCAGGCCGTCGAGGCGAGCCGCGCCCCGGTCATCGCGTCCCACTCGGGCGCGCGCGCCGTCAACGACCACAGCCGCAACCTCGACGACGAGCAGCTGCGCGCGCTCGCGGCGAAGGGCGGCGTCGTGCAGTGCGTCGCGCTGGACGAATTCGTGAAGTCCAACGCGGAGCGGCGCGCCGCGATCGTTGCGTGGCGCACGGAGTGCGGCCTGGGCCGACCCGACGACGGCGAAGCCGAGCCCTCGGCAGCCGAGCGCGAGGCGCGGTGGCGGCGCTTCCAGGCCGGCATGCCCGAGATCGACGCGCGCTTCCCGCGCGCCGACGTCGCGGACTTCGTCGACCACATCGACCACATCGTCGGCGTCGCCGGCATCGACCACGTCGGCATCGGCTCGGACTTCGACGGCGGCGGCGGCATCGAAGGTTGGCGGGACGCGAGCGAGAGCCGCAACGTCACGCGCGAACTGGTGCGGCGCGGCTACGACGCCGACGACGTCGACAAGATCCTGGGCGGCAACCTGCTGCGCGTCTGGCGCGAGGTCGAGCGCGTCGCCGCGGCGGCGACGCGGTAGCGCCGGCGGCGCCGGCACGGC
>CALKYL010000270.1 GCA_938003515.1 uncultured bacterium | reverse complement strand
TGTGTCATCGCCGTGCGGATCAGGGAGCGCGCGGTGATCTCACCGACGAGAAAGAGCCCGTCCCGACCGACGGCCTGCAGGTCGTCGTCCAGCACCGGCACGTCCTTGCGGTCGGACAGGTCGCCCAGGGTCAGCGTCACCGCGCCGACCGGGCACTCCGCGACGCAGCGCGCATGGCCGACGCACGCCGAGGCGTTGACGACCGCGGCCTGGCCGTGCACGAGCGCGAGCACGCCGTCCTCGGGACACTCGCGCACGCAGGTGCCGCAGCCGAGGCACTTCTGCAGGTCGATGACCGGGACCTGCAGCGGGGCCGCGCCGCCGCCGCCGCGCGCCGCCATCTCGGCGCGTTCGCGCACGGTGTCGCGCTGGCGGCGCAGCTCGCCCTGACGCTGCCAGGTCGCCGCGAAGGCCAGCGCGAGCACCGCCAGCAGCAGGACCAGCAGGGTCGGGGTCATGGCGGCGGGGGCGGCGGGCCGGGTGCGATCAGCGCGAGCCCGCCGGCGCTGCCGGCAGCGCCGACTGCTCGACGTAGGCCCGGGCGGCCGCCATCGTCGATTCCATGTTGTGGTCGAGCTGGAGCGCCGTCTGTGCGACCGACTTGACCTCCTCCTGGATGTCGTCGAGCGCGCCGGCGTTGAGGTCGTGCGCGAGGAACGTCGCGTGGTCGCGCAGCGCGCGCACGAACCCGTCGAACATGTCCTGCGACGGCACGGCCGACTGCTCGATCGCGTCGTAGCGCTCCTTCGCGACTTGGTAGCGCATCTCGCTGCGCTGCCGCAGGCGGTCGCTGGAGATCGTCGCGACGTCCTGCTGCCACTGCTGGAACACCGGCTTGGCCGACGTCAGCATCGGCCCGACGACCTCGCGGAAGCGCTTGGCCTGCTGCTCCGCGACGTCGATCGACTGCACGAAGCGCGCGAACAGCACCGGCGCGGGATCCTTGTCGAAGCGGCCGGCGGCGAGCACGTTGAGGCGCTCGAAGGCGTCGGCGACGGCGTCGCGCGAGCGCTCGGCCTCGATGTGCACGCGCTCGATCCAGGTGACCATCTCGTCGACCTGCACGGGCGCGCTCTCGCGGTTGCTACCGGACGCACAGGCGGCGAGGACGGCGAGAGCGGCGAACGACGGTCGGAGCAGATTCCGTGGGTGCATAGGATCCTCGATTCTGAAGCGGTGGCGCGGCGACGCCAGAGACTTGATCGGCAGAACGGCCCCCGCGACTGGCGCCCGGATCGGGAGTCGCGGCCGGGTTCGCCTTCGGGGCGGCGACACCGGCGACACGGCGAGCCGCCCGCGGCGCGGAAACGTGCGCGATCGGCAAGTCCACCGCCACGGCCGGGCGTCGGGTAACGTCGGGCCGCATGCAGCTGACCGTGCTCGGCTCCGGCACCGCGGTGCCCGTCCCGGACCGGTTCCCGGCCGGCTACCTGGTGCGGCACGAGGGCCGGGCGGTGATGGTCGACTGCGGCCCCGGCACGGTGCGGCGGCTGGCGCAGGCCGGCGTCGGCGCGGCCGCGCTCGACGCCGTGCTGCTGACCCACTACCACACCGACCACTGCGCGGACCTGGCGGCGCTCCTGTTCGCGTTGCGTTCGCCGCACCTCAGCCCGCGGCCGCCCCTGACCGTCTGCGGGGCGCCGGGCCTCGAGCGGCTGTTCGGCAAGCTGACCGAGGCGTGGCCGTGGCTCGCGCCGCGGAGCTACGAGCTGCGGCTCGTCGAGCTCCTGCCCGGCACGCTGCACGCGTTCGGCCTCGAGATCACGGCCGTACCGATCCGCCACACCGCCCAGAGCCTCGGCTACCGGCTGCGCGCCGACGCGGCGGCCATCGCGTTCTCGGGCGACGCCGACGAATGCGACGAGCTGGTCCAGCTCGCCAGCGGCTGCGACGTGTTCGTGTGCGACACCGCGTCGCCCGACGGCCAGAAGCTCGACGGCCACCTGACGCCCGGACTCGCCGCCGGCTACGCCGAGCGCGCGGGCGCCGGCCGGCTCGTCTTGACGCACTTCTATCCGGAGTGCGACGGCCACGACCTCGTCGCCCAGGCCCGCGCGCGCTTCGGCGGCGCCGTTACCATGGCCGAGGACCTGATGACGCTGCCGATCGGCTGAGGGGTCGGCGGGGACCGCCGCCGGACCGTCCGGTCAAGCGCGCCCCGCCGCCCGGCCGAAAGCGAGGAACACCACCGATGCCGGACCAACCGCTCGTCGCCTGTCACGCGCTCCCGAGGTCGGCCGCGACCACGCTCGCGATCGACATCGGCGGCTCGGGCCTCAAGGCGACGGTGCTCGACGACGGCGGCCGCATGCTGTGCGACCGCGTGCGGGTCGACACGCCGGTCGGCGCCCCGCCGCCCGAGGTGATCGACACGCTCGAGACGCTCGTGCGCGACCTGCCGGACTACAACCGGGTCGCCGTCGGCTTCCCGGGCATGATCCGCGACGGCGTCGTGCGCACCGCGCCGAACCTGGGCCACGCGGACTGGGTCGGCTTCGACCTCGCGAAGGCGCTGCAGGAACGCCTCGGCCGGCCGGTGCGCGTCGCCAACGACGCCGACGTGCAGGGCCTCGCCGTCGTGTCGGGCCGCGGCCTCGAGATGGTCGTGACGCTCGGCACCGGCTTCGGCACCGCGATCTACGACAAGGGCCGGCTGTGCCCGCACCTCGAGATCTCGCAGCTGCACTTCAGGAAGGGCGAGACCTACGACGAGCACCTCGGCAACTTCGCCCGCAAGGCGTTCGGCAACAAGAAGTGGCAGAAGCGGGTGCTGCGCGCGATCGAGAGCATGCGCCAGCTGACCCACTTCGACCACCTCTACATCGGCGGCGGCAACGCCAAGAAGCTGGACCGCGACGCCCTGCCCGACGACGTCACGATCGTCGACAACGCGGCCGGGCTCGCAGGCGGCGCGGCGCTCTGGCACGACTGACGCCCGCGCGGGCGTCGCTTCCCGCTCGCTCAGGCGCGGCGGAACACGTGCCGGCCGTCGTCGGAGCACTGCACGTGCTCGAGCGCGCGCAGCGCGGCCGATCGGCGCAGCAGCTGCTCCACCGACAGTTCCCGACGCTGGGGTTCGGCGAGCGTCGCCGGCCGCGGGTCGACGCGCAGGCACAGGAGCCCCTGCGTGCCCGTCGCTCGGACCAGCGCTTCGACCAGCGCCACCGGGTCGGTGACGTGCTCCAGCACGTTCTCCGCCAGCACGAGGTCGAACGTGCGCTCGCGCGGGACCGCCACGTCCACGGCCCCTCCCGTCACGACCTCGACGTCCGCCTGTCCGGCTCCGGTGAAGAACCAGCTCGCGAAGCGCGCGATCGCGCCGTCGACGTCGACGTAGGTCACCTGCTTGCCCGCGTCGCGCAGGAGCGAGCTGGTCAGGCCGAGTCCGCCGCCGTAGTCGAGCACCCGCGGGCCCGCGCCCTTCCACCACGCCCAGGAGCCGTCGGCCTCGCGCGCGCCCAGCCGCGCCTCGCGGCTCGGGTCCTGGCTCAGCAGGTCGAACAGGCACTCCTCGCCGTCCTCGTAGAACGCCCGCGCCCGTTCGGCCCACGTCCGACCCGGGAGCTCGAGCCAGGCCGCGTGCACCATCGCGGCGTGGTTCTGCGCGCACTGCGTGACGATGCCGACCGGCAGCGCCGCGTAGTCGGCGTAGAGCCGGTGCAGGTGCTCGTCGGCGCGAACGGCCTGGGTCGTCGGAACCATGGTCCGAGGGCTATCGGCCGCCCGGCCCGGCCGCGTGAGGCTGCGTCCCGTTCCGGGACGGCGCATGAGACGATCGCGGGACGTGCGCGGCCGGCGGCGCGCGTATGCTGGCTCGAGAGACCACCATGCGAATTCCCCGTTCCCTCCCGGTCGCGCTCGCGACCCAGCTCGCCGCCGCGCTGCCGCTCGCAGCGCAGCAGCGCGCGAGCGTCGGCGAGCCCGTGCCCGACGTCACCTTCCCCGAGTTCCTGAACGGCGACGGCCGCCAGAAGCTGTCGGACTTCTACGGACAGCCGGTCGTCATCGACCGCTGGGGCACACGTTGAGGCCCCTGCATTGGCGGCTCCGTGCCGAGCGCCATTCGTAAGGACCAGGACCTCGCCGACGACGGGCTCGTCTCGATCCTGGTCGAGTCGCAGGGCGCCGACGAGCGCACCCTGCAGAGCTTCCTCTGGCAGCGCTTCCCCGAGAACGGGTGCTTCTCGAGCGTCGGCGTGTTCGTGCCGATCCCCGAGTCGCGCGGCATCCCACACGCCGCGGTGATCGGCGTCGACGGCCGGCTCCTGTGGGCGGGCAATCCGCTGCGCGACTCGCAGCGCGTCGACGAGTTGATCGAGGAGCAGCTGCGGCTCGTCGCCAAGGGCTGGGGCGACAGCAGCGACGCGCGCAAGGTGCGCGCGAAGCTCTACGGCAAGGGCGACCTGGCCGGGGCCGCCGGGCTCGTCGAGAAGATGGACGACGGCGAGGAGAAGCAGACGCTCCAGAAGGAGGTCGAGACCCGCTACGCGGTGCGGAAGAACGCCGTGGAGGCGCTGCGGCAGCAGGGGCGCTGGCGCGACGCCCTCGAGGCCGCGGAAGAGCTCGCGAAGAGCGTCGGCCGACACCCGGCCTGGTCGGCGGAGGTCGAGGGTCTCGTCGCCGGCTTCGAGACCGACGCCGCGAAGGCCGAGCTCGACGCCGACAAGGACCTCGAGAAGATCCTCAGGGTCATGCGCAAGGGCAAGCTCGACCGCGCCCCGCGCGACCTCGAGAAGCTCGTGGAGAAGCACGGGCAGACGCGCGTCGCCGCCCGCGCCGCCCGCGTGCTCGCCGCGCTGCGCAGCTGACGGCTGCGCACCAGGCCCGGACCCGGCGTATCGGCGCGCCGCCGGATCGCGCGTCGGCCCGCCTTCGACGCGGGCCGGCGCCGGCGTCAGTCGTTGCGGCTCGCGAGCAGGATCAGGATGTGCTTGAAGAGCAGCACGACGTCCGTGAACAGGAGGATCGCTCCCGTCATCGGCATGTTCGTCGGCAGGTGGTGCAGGATGACGCTCGTGTCGTAGAGGATGTAGCCGGCGAACAGCAGCACGATCGCCGCCGACAGCCACAGCCCGAACGTGAACCCCGTGAACGCGCCGATCAAGGCGACGACGAGCAGGCCCCAGAAGGCCATCGTCAGCGCCCCTCGCAGCCACGAGAAGTCCTTGCCCGTGTAGAGCACGTAGCAGGTGAGGCCGCCGAAGACGAGCGCGGTCAGGGCGCTGGCCTGGGTGATGATCTCGGGGCCCTTCGCCGCGCCGAGCCAGAGGACCAGCGGCGCGGTCAGGAAGCCGAGCACGACGACCCACGCGGCGTAGGCGACCACGTTGATCGGCCGCTTCTCGGCGAGCGCGTGCACGGCGTAGGAACCGCCGAGGAAGATCGCGATGTAGATCAGCCCGCCCCAGCGGTTGCCGTGGATCATCGCGCCGACGCGCATCGCGAGGTCGTTGGCGAACGGGACGTTGGCCGCCGACCAGAGCGTCGCGGCGAAGCCGAGCACGCCGAGGAACAGGATGCCGTAGACCTTCTTGAGGAAGGCGGCGCGTTCGCCGGCGGCGGCGAAGGCGGCGGGCGGGACGCTGAGGTCGCGGTAGGGATTGTTCTCTTCCATGATGGGCTCTCGCAGGACCGCGAGGGTATCGGCCGAACGGGCCGGGGCGTAGCGCCTGCCGCGCCGGGACCGGCCGCGCGGCACGCCCCGCCCTGGAAAACACCGGTCGGGACCGAACTCGCGGCCCCGATGCATACACGAATCGGGTGAGGATGGCGATCGACGAGCGTTTCGAGGACCTGACCCGGGCGATGTCGGCCCGCATCGCGGCGCTGGCCCGCCGGTGGTGCGGGGCGGACGCGGCGGACGGCGCCCAGGAGGTGCACCGCGAGCTGGCTGGCGCGTGGCCGGCCTTCCGCGGCGAGTCGGCGCCGACGACGTGGGCCCACCGCATCGCCGTGCGCACCCTCGCGCGCTTCGCCGAACGGCGCCGTCGCCAGCAGCGGCGCGAACCGAACGCGAGCGAACTCGCGCTGTCGCTCGACGAGGCGGCGGTCGCGGGGTTCGCCGCCAATCCGTTCACGGCGTCGGCGGCGGCCGAGCGGCGCGAGCGCGTGCACGCGGCGATCGACGCGCTGTCGCCGCCGCTGCGCGACGCGCTCGTGCTGCGCGCGATCGAGGGGCTCGACTACGCGACCATCGCCGCGACCCTCGAGCTGCCGCTCGGCACCGTCAAGTCGCGCATCGCCGCCGCGACGCTGCGGCTGGCCGAACACCTGCAGGACCTCGGAGCACCGGTACGAAGACGAACGCCTCTCCCCGTCCCGACGACGCCACGCTGGTCGCGTGGCTGGACGGCGAG
>CALKYL010000269.1 GCA_938003515.1 uncultured bacterium | reverse complement strand
ATCTCGACGTCGTTCATGCCGCGGCGCACGACGAGCGGCTCGTGCTCGTCGTCGCCGTCCGCGTCGGCGGAGCGCTCCTCGTCGTCCTCTTCACCGTCCGCGGCAGCGGCGCCGTCCTCGGGCGCCGCCGCGTCGGCGGCCGCCGCCGCCGCGCTGCTGCGCTCGCAGACGACCTCGCCGTCGAAGTCGCGCACGACGACCGTCACGACGTCTTCGACCGGATCCTCCGCCGCCCCCCCGAGGAAGAAGCGGACGTGCAGGTCCGTCTCCGGGTTGCGGCCGAGACCGTCGGCGTCGCCGTCGCCGCCGGACCACTGGGCGACCGGGACCGGCGTGAACACGTGCAGCGGCTGCACCGCGAGGTCGGCGCGCAGCTGGCGCAGGTGCGGCAGGCCGTCGTAGGACCACAGGGCGCGACCCTGCGTCGCGGCGATCAGCGAGCGCCCGTCGGGCGACACGCACAGGTCGGTGATCGGCACCAACGGCAGGCCTTCGGCGAGCCGCTGCCAGCGCCGGCCGTGGTCGAAGCTGACCCAGACCGTGCGCTCGGTGCCCGCGTAGAGCAGCCCGTCGACCTCCGGATCGGGCCGGATGCAGCGCGTGAACCACGCCGGGTCGATGCCGCCGGTGATCTCCGTCCAGGTCTCGCCGTGGTCGGTCGTCCGATAGAGGTACGGCCGGAAGTCGTCGAGCTTGTAGCGCGTGCCGGCGGCGTAGCAGCCGCCGTCCCTGTGTGGATCGGCGGCGATGCAGTTGATCTGCATCCACTCCGGCATGCCGGCCGGCGTGACGTCGGCCCATTCCTCGCCGTCGGTCTTGGTGACGTGCACGCGGCCGTCGTCGCTGCCGCACCAGATCGTGCCCTTCCGGCGACCCTCGTCGACCGTGAAGATCGTGCAGTAGTACTCGACGCCGGTGTTGTCCTGCGTGATCGGCCCGCCGCTCGAGCGCTGCTTGTCCGGATCGTCGCGCGTCAGGTCCGGGCTCATGACCAGCCACGTCTGGCCCTCGTCGTTGCTGCGGTGCAGCACCTGCGAAGCCGCGTAGAGCCGGCCCGGATAGTGGCGCGACCACAGGATCGGGAAGTTCCACTGGAAGCGGTACTTCATCGCCTCGACGCCCGCCCCCATCGGGTTGTCGGGCCAGACGGTGACGGTGCGCGACAGGCGCCGCCGATGGTCGCGGCGCTCGAGGTAGCCGCCGTAGCTGCCGCCGAAGACGATCTCGGGATCGCCCGGCTTCGGTGCGAGCCAGCCGCTCTCGCCGCCGGCCGTCGACTCCCAGTCGTCCTCGCCGATGCCGCGGCCGAGCGCGCGGTGGCGGATGCGCACGGTGCTGTTGTCCTGCTGCGCGGCGTAGATGCGGTACGGCCGGTCGTCGTCGACGGTGACGCGATAGAACTGCGCCGTCGGCTGGTTCTGCTGCGTCGACCAGGTCCTGCCGCCGTCGGCCGTCACGTTCGCGCCGCCGTCGTTGCTCTGGATCATGCGCAGGGGGTCCTTCGGGTCGATCCAGAGGTCGTGGTTGTCGCCGTGCGGCGTGCGGATCGACGCGAACGTCTCCCCCCCGTCGGTCGACTTGTGGAACTGCACGTTGAGCACGTAGACCGTGTCGGCGTCCTTCGGGTCGGCGTAGACGCGCGTGTAGTACCAGGCGCGCTGGCGCAGCTTGCGCTCGTCGTTGACGCGCCGCCACGTCTCGCCGCCGTCGTCGCTGCGGAACAGCCCGCCCTCGGCGGCCTCGAGCTGGAGGTAGACGCGCTGCGGGTCCGCGGGGGACACCGCGACACCGCCGATGCCGAGCGGCGCCGCGGGCATGCCGGGCCGGTCGTGCAGCGGCTGCCACGTCGCGCCGCCGTCGGTCGACTTCCAGACGCCGGAGCCGTCGCCGCCCGACTCGAGCGACCACGGCGTGCGGATCGCGCGCCACGTCGTCGCGTAGAGCGTGTCGGGGTCGTCCGGAGCGAGACAGAGGTCGACGCAGCCCGCGTGCGCGGACACGAACAGGACGCGCTGCCAGCTCTGCCCGCCGTCGGTGGTCTTGAAGACGCCGCGCTGTTCGTTCGGCCCCGACAGGTGGCCCATGACCGCCACCCAGGCGACGTCGGGGTCCTTCGGGTGCACGCGGATGCGGCTGACGTGCCGCGAGTCGGGCAGGCCGACGAACGTCCAGGTCGCGCCGGCGTCGGCCGACCGCCAGACGCCGTCGCCGCTCGAGACGTTGCCGCGCCACGTCTTCTCGCCGCCGCCCGCCCAGACCACGTCGGGATCGCTCGGCGCGACGGCGACGGCGCCGATCGAACCGCCGAACGTGCCGTCGCTGACGTTGCGCCACGACTTGCCGGCGTCGGTCGTCTTCCAGACCCCGCCGCCGCACGCGCCCATGTAGTAGGTGTCGCGATCCGAGGGCACGCCGGCGACGGCGGCGCTGCGCCCGCCGCGGAACGGCCCGACGAGGCGCCAGTCGAGCGTGTCGAGCAGCGCCTGCGGCACCGGGCCGGGAGGGTCCTGGGCGACGGCCGCCGCGGCGCACAGCCCCGCCGGCAGCCCGACGGAGAGGCCGGCGGACAGGCCGGCGGACAGGCCATGGCACAGCGCGGTGCAGAGCGGGAGCAGGAAGACGGCGGGACGGACGGCCATGGCCGGCATGCTACGGAGACGGCCGCGCCACCGAGAGCCCCAACTCGCGGCCGGCGGCGCGCGGCGTGACGCGGCTATGCTCGAAGCGATGCAGCACCCCGCGCCCCCGACCGAGCCCCTGTCCGTCGTACGGGAGATGTACGCGGCGTTCGCCGCCGGCGACGAAGCGCGCCTGCGCCAGCTGCTCCACCCCGACGTCGCGTGGCGGCAGTGCGAGGGCTTTCCCGGCGGCGCGCACCGGCGCGGCGTCGAGGCGGTGCTCGCCGGCGTGCTGCGCGGCAACCGCGCGACGTGGCGGGGCTTCGCGGCCCCGATCGAGCGCTACGTCGCCAGCGGCGACGACGTCGTCGCGCTCGGCCGCTACGAGGGCACGCACGCCGAGACCGGCAAGGCGATGCGCGCCGTGTTCGCGCACGTCTACCGGGTGCGCGACGGCCGCATCGTCGCGTTCGACCAGTACGCCGACACGTGGCCGATGGTGCGCGCGATGCAGCCGGACGGCTGACCGCGCGGCGACGGGCGACGCCCAGGCCGCGCCCGACCTCAGACGGTCGTGGCCTCGATCGCCGGCCCGAACGCGAACGCGCCGCTCTGCACCGACACGCCGATCGACTGCAAGCGGTAGACGATGCCCGGCGGCGTCGTGTCTGGCAGCGTGAGCGCGAACGACGCGACGCCCTGCTGGCACGGCAGCGGCACGAACGGCGGCGCCGACGTCAGGCCGACGTCGAGCAGGATGATGTCCTGCAGCAGGAGCCGGTTGTCGAACCCCGGCACCGCGAGGCACGCGCCGGGCAGGCCGAACGCGATCGCGTAGAGCGTCTGCGGCGCGCTGTATTGCGTCAGCACGCGCGTCTCGCCCGCGCCGACGACGCTGCCGAACATCGGCGTGCACGTGACCGGGCCGCAGTCCTGCCCGTAGATGACGGTGAGCACGCCGCCGTCCATGGTCAGGCCGACGTCCTGGGTCTGCGCGGCGGCGGGAGCGGCGGCGAGCGCCGCGGCGAGCGAAACGAGCAGCGGGAGCTTCATGGGTGGCACCTCCGGGTGCAGCATAGGCCGCCCGGGCCGACCCGTAACCGCCGCGCCGCGCGGCGCGGAACCATTCCCGTACGACGCCGCGTCGGCGCCCGGTCGACGCACCCGAGCCTCCTCTTCGCGCCATGCAACGTCCCGCGGCCTCGCTCTCGCTCCCGCTCTGCTTCGCGCTGTCGTGCTGCGGCACGGCCGCAGGCGACCCCGCAGCGCCCCTGCCGGGCCCACGGGCCGCGGCCCAGGACCCGCACGACGCGCGCATGGCCTGGTGGCGCGAAGCGCGCTTCGGCCTGTTCGTGCACTGGGGCCTGTACGCGATCCCGGCGGGCGCGTGGGGCGAACGCACCGACCACGGCGAGTGGATCCGCACCACCGCCCGGATCCCGCGCGAGCGATACGAGCCGCTGCAGCGGCGATGGAACCCGACCGAGTTCGACGCCGACGCGTGGGCGCGCGCGGCCGCGGACGCCGGCATGCGCTACGTCGTGATCACCTCGAAGCACCACGACGGCTTCTGCCTGTGGGACTCGGCGGAGACCGACTGGGACGTCGGCGGCACGCCGCACGGCGGCGACGTGCTCGCCGAGCTCGCCGCGGCCTGCCGGCGGCACGGGCTGCGCTTCTGCACCTACCACTCGATCATGGACTGGCACCACCCGGACTACCTGCCGCGGCGGGACTGGGAGACCGACCGACCGGTCGCGGGCGCCGACTTCGAGCGCTACGAGCGCTACCTGCACGCGCAGGTCGGCGAGCTGGTCGCGCGCTACCGGCCGGCGGTGATGTGGTTCGACGGCGAGTGGGAGCGCACATGGACGCACGAACGCGGCGTCGCGCTGTTCGAGCTGTGCCGCCGCCTCGCGCCCGAGATGATCGTCAACAACCGCGTCGACGTGCACCGCCAGGGCATGCAGGGCTTCTCGCGCAGCGACGACGCGGTCGGCGACTTCGACACGCCGGAGCAGGAGATCCCGGCGACGGGCCTGCCCGGGGTCGACTGGGAGTCGTGCATGACGATGAACGGGCACTGGGGCTGGAACGCCGCCGACACCCGCTGGAAGCCGACCGCGGAGCTGGTGCGCAACCTGATCGACGTCGCCAGCAAGGGCGGCAACTACCTGCTCAACGTCGGCCCGCGCGCCGACGGCACGTTCCCGCCCGAGGCGGTCGAGCGGCTGCGCGGCATCGGCGCGTGGATGCGCCTCAACGGCGAAGCGATCCACGGCACCACCGCGAGCGTGTTCGAAGAGCTGCCGTGGGGCCGCTGCACCGTGCGCGCCGGCGACGACACGAGCCGGCTGTACCTGCACGTCTTCGAACGGCCGGCGAGCGGCGAGCTGGCGCTGCCGGGGCTCGGCAGCACGGCGACGGCGGCGTTCCTGCTGACCGATCCGAGCCGGGCGCTCGCGGTCGGCGCCGACGGCTCCGGCAGCGGCCTCGTCGTGCGGCTGCCCGAGCAGTTGCCCGACCCGATCGCGACGGTGGTCGTCGTCGAGCTGGGGGGTCGCCCGATCGTCTACCGCGCGCCGACGATCACCGCCGAGTCCGAGCGCTTCGTCACCGGCCTCGACGTCGCGGTCGCGAGCGCCCCGGGGACGGAGGCGCGCTACACCCCCGACGGCCGCGAGCCGACGGCCCGTTCGCCGCGCGTCGAGGGTCCGGTGCGCATCGAGCGCACGTGCACCGTGTCGGCGGCGACGTTCCGCGACGGCCGCCGGGTCGGCCCGGTCGCGCGGCGCGCGTTCGAGCGCGCGGAGCCGCTGCCGCCCGTCGAGGCCCTGCCGGCCGGCGCCGGCCTGCTGCAGCAGGCGGCGGCCGTCGACTGGCAACGGATCCCGGCCGATCGGCCGCAGCTCGACAGCAAGGCCGCGCCGGTCGCCGAGGTCGCGCTGCCCGAAGGCATCGGCGAGCACGTCGCGCTGTCGTTCCGCGGCTTCGTCGACGTGCCGGCGACCGAGCTCTACCGCTTCGCGCTGACGAGCGACGACGGCAGCAGGCTGTGGATCGACGGTCAGCTGGTCGTCGACAACGACGGGCTGCACGGCGCGATCGAGCGCCGCGGCGAGATCGCGCTCGCCGCCGGGCTGCACGGCATCGAGGTGGTCTGGTTCAACAACACCGGCGCCGCCGAGCTGCGCCTCGCGTGGGCGAGACCCGGCCGGCCGTTCGCCCGCGTCCCGCGGGCGGCGCTGCGCCACTGACGGCGGCCGCGCGCCCCGTCAGCGGGCCGCGCAGCGGTCGTTCGCGCACCGGCGCCCGAACAGCCGGCCGAGCGGCACGCGGTAGCGCGCGAACAGGAGGTAGCCGAGGTCGGCGAACCAGCGCAGCACCGGCCAGCCCGTCGGCGCCATCACCCAGCCGACACCCGCCGCGCGCCACGCGGCCCGGATCGCGGCCATGCCCTCGACGAGGTTGCCCTCGGCGTCGACGCCGTGCAGCCGCGCGTGCACGCGCTCGTCCGTCAGCCCGTAGCGCGCCGCGTCGAACCCGTCCGCGGCGATGTCGACCGCGCCGAGCCGGCCGTGCCGGTCGCGCCGCAGCAGCCACTCGACCTCGAGCCGGCAGAACGGGCACTCGCTGTCGTAGAGCAGCGTGAACGCGGCGCCGTCCCCGTGCCCGCCGTCGGCGGCGGCGGCGTGGGCGCTGGGCGCCCGCGCGCGGTCCGAGGCCGCGGGCGT
>CALKYL010000268.1 GCA_938003515.1 uncultured bacterium | reverse complement strand
TCGGCTGCCCGAGCGGTGGCGCCGCGACCCGCGCGGCGCCTTCGAGCATCGGCACTACGACCGCTGGCTGCCGCTGCCGCCGGACGAGCCGGTCGTGCACGTCAACGCGTTCGAGGCCGAGGCCTATTGCCGGTGGGCCGGGCGGCGCCTGCCGACCGCGGCCGAATGGGAGGTCGCCGCCGCGCGCGACGACGTGCATTGGGGCGGCACGGTCTGGGAGTGGACCAGGGACGCGTTCGCGCCGTATCCCGGGTTCCGGCCCGGCCCGTACACGACGTATTCGGCGCCCTGGTTCCACCACCAGCGCGAGCTGCGCGGCTGTGCCTATGCGACGCACGCGTGGTTGCGCGACCGTCGCTACCGCAACTTCTTCCTGCCGCACCGCAGCGACGTGTTCGCGGGCTTCCGCACGGCTGCGGACGGCTGACGCGGCATGCACGAGGGTGCGCGCGCAGGCGGCGAAGGCGGGACGCGCGCCGCACGCGACACGTCGCGTACGAGCGCGCGATGCCGTCGGTGCCAGCACGCATGCTTCTCCTCGAGCGCAGCGGTATTGCGGTGCGCGGTGCGCAGACGGCGCGAGAATCGGACTGCCCGATGCGGGCGGATCGGTTAGGTTTCCCCGCCTCGCTTCGCGCCTCGCGGCGCGCCACGCGGCCGTGCACCCCACGGCCGCGCGTCGTCTCGTCGACCGCGAAGTCCCTTCCCTTGCCCTTCTCACCCATGATGCAACTCCGCAACCACTTCGCCGTCGGCGCGACGGCCGCTCTCTTCCTCGTCTCGGGCGCTTCCGCCCAGGTCACCTACAGCCAGAACTTCGACGCCGGCATCGCCGGCTGGACGGGCAACTTCGCCGCGTTCAGCAACGCGACCGTCTGCGGCGGCGCCGGCGGCGCCGTGCGGCGCAACCTGTGGAGTTCCGCCCAGACCGGCCAGCTGATCTCGCCGCTGACCGGCGTCGCCAACGGCAGCACGCAAGTCATCAGCTACGACTACAAGGCGGCCAACTGGTCGGCCAACACCGCGCCCGCGCCCGGCAACTGGGGCTCCTTCGACGTGCAGTACGGCCCGACGGCGACCGGCCCGTGGACGACCTTCGCCACCGTGTCGGCGGAGGCGCAGACCGGCCTGTGCCTGGGCAAGTCGCACAACTTCACGCCGCCCGCCGGCGACCTGTACATCCGCTTCTCCGCGCAGTGGGTGTCCGGCGACTACTACCTGAACTTCGACAACGTCAGCATCCAGCCCGCCTCGGGCTGCTCGGGCGTGCCGATGCCCGGCAACACGGTGGCCTCGGTCGCCGGCGCCTGCCCCGGCGTCAGCTTCGACCTGTCGCTGCAGAACCCGACCGCGGGCACCGGCGTCTCCTACCAGTGGTACGCGAGCACCGCGGGCGCCGGCGGCCCGTTCTCGATGGTCGGCGGCAACACGGCGACCTACTCGACCAGCCAGACCGTCGCCACGTGGTACTACTGCGACGTGACGTGCGCGGCCGGCCCGTCGACCGGCAGCAGCACCGTGCTGCAGGTGCCGATGGCCGCGCCCGCCAACCCCGTGACCTTCTCGGGCGGCGTCGTCAACCCGGCCTGCTGGTCGGTCGAGACCGTGTCCGGCGTCGGCCTGCCCGACTGGAACGCGGCGAGCGCCTACGGCAACGGCTCGGGCTGCGTGCGGTTCGACTTCTACCTGATCACGGCGACCAACGAGTTCGCGCTGGTCAGCCCGGAGTTCGCGCCGGTCGCGGCCGGCACCCAGTGCTACTTCGACGTCGCCGGCGCCACCTACACCGGTGGTGAGGCCGACACGATCGTGCTCGAGGAGTCGAGCGACGGCGGGTCGAACTGGACCACGGTCGCGACGATGACCAACGAGGCCGGCGTCGGCGTGCTCAACACGGCCGGCACCAGCGCGCCGTCGTTCACGCCGGGCGCGAACCAGTGGAACGACCTCGCCTACGCGCTGTCCGGCGGCACCAACCGGATCCGCTTCCGCGGCGTGTCGGACTACGGCAACCGCGTCTACCTCGACAACATCTCGGTCGGTATCGCCCCGGCCGCCGTGCACACGCCGTACGGCAGCAGCTGCGCCTCGCCGGCCATGACGCTGTCCTCGGCGTCGCAGCCGCTCCCGGGCACGACCTCGCTGCTCGACATCGGCAGCATCCCGGTCGCGTGCCCGTCGCCGGCGCCGGTGTTCCACTTCGGCGTGGTGGTCTTCAGCCTCAGCCAGGACTACTTCGGCAACGAGCTGACCAACCTCGGCATCGCCTCGCCGGGCTGCGACCTGCACGTGGGCTCGATCGACGCGCTCGTGGACTTCGTCGACACCGTGCCCAACCAGCAGGTCTCGCTGGCCATCCCGGCCGGCGCCCCGCTGGGCATCGAGGTGTTCTCGCAGGCCGCCGCGTTGATCTGCCCGGTGTCGCCGAACGACGCGGGCATCCTGCTCAGCAACGGTCTGCGCACCTACGTCAACAACTACTGAGTTGAAGACCCGCGGGGCGGCGCGCTGCGGCGCGCTGCCCCGCCATCGCGACCGCCGCCCTCAGTGCACGCCCGCGAACGGGTCCTGCTCGGGCGGCAGCGTCGCGAACTCGCCCGCCGCGTAGTCGAGTCGGTGCAGGAGCGCGCCGGCCTCGCCGCGGTCGCGAACGGCGAGCAGCTGGCGCGAACGCGTCAGGTAGTAGCGGTAGAGCGGCCGCTCCGGCGTGCCGTGCGCCGCGTCCGACTCCATCCACGCGACCAGCTCGGTCTCCGGCCAGGTCGCGAGGCGATCGGAGAGGCGACGCGCCCATTCCGGCTCGGCCGTGCGCAGCCGTTCGACCTCCTGCGGCGTCGGGAACGCCGCCTCGTCGAGGTCGAGCTGCTTCGCGGTGCGGCGGGCGCTGGCGCGCCAGTCCGGCAGCGCCTGTCCGGGCGCGCCGAAGTCGAACTGGCCGAGCACCTGGTCGCGATCTCCGGAGAACACGGTCAGGTAGCGGGCGAACGTCTTCGGGTCCGGTGTGTCCTCGGCCCACTCCAGGTCGCGGATCGGGCCGGCGCGGAACAGTTCGCGGCGGCGGCCCATCGGCGACTTGTAGTAGATGTCGCGCAGGAGCGCGACGCGGAACGCCGACACGTCGACCGACACGCCGACGAGCGCGTCGCGCATGACCGGCAAGAGACAGGCGCCGCGCGACACGGCGGTCTTGGCGTGCTCGGGGTCGAACTCGATCTTGCCCGGCGCGAGCCCCAGCCCGCCCTCCGACCGCGGGCGCGCGAACAGCTGGCGCACGAGCGGGATCCAGCTCGACTGGCCGGCGAGCACGATGCGGTCGGGGCGGTGGCTGCCCACGAGGCGGCGCGCCCGCGCGACGGCCTCCCGCAGCGGTTCGCGGATGGCGCCGTAGATCTCGTCGATGCCGACGGTCAGCTGCGCCTTCGAAGCCGGATGATCGGCGAGCGGCCGGCCCGCGACCTCGTCGGGCAGCTGGGCCAGTGAGACCCCCATGCGCAGGTCGGCGCCGTCCTCTTCACTGAGCGCGACGTCGCGCGCGCGCAGTTGCGCGGCCCGGAACAGCTCGCGCTTGAGCGCCTCGGCACGGTCCCACAGCCACGCGAAGTTGCGCTTCGCCGCCGCCACGAGCGGCGCGTCGGGATCCGGCCGGAAGCGCGTCGGGAACAGCCGATCGACGGCGTCGTCCAGTTCGGCGCCGAGGCTCGGGCTCGCGATCGCCGTCTGGATGCGGTCCCACGCGTCGCGCACGAGGTGCGCGGCGCCGCCGTCCACCTCGCCGTCGGTCGCGCTGCCCCGGGACGAACCCGGCAGCAGGAACAAGCCCGGCCCCGCGGGTTCGGGGAACGCCGGAGCCTCGGACGACTCGGCCTCGCTCCCGCCGCCAGCGAACCGGTCCGGGTCGGCCAGCGCGAGCGCGATGCGCCGCTTGAGGATGCGGAAGACGGTCAGCGTGACCTGGTCCCCGCCGTAGTCGAGGCTGTCCGAGCCGACGAGCTCGAGCCGGATGTGCAGCGAGTCGCCGAACAGCTCGAGCCGCGCCTCGACGTGCGCGAGGTCGATCGTGCCGCCGCCGAAGTCGAAGCAGAGCAGGCGCAGCGTGAACTCCTCGCCGACCTCGTCGTCGCGACGGATCTCGCGGCGGCTCTCGCGCAGATCCTGCAGCAGGCGGTCCCGACGGTCGGCGTCGAGCGTCCAGCGGTGCAGGTAGAACAGGCCGACGGCGCTCGCCTCGTCGAGGCTGAGGTCGAGGTCCTCGTCGCGGTAGCCGAGGCGACGGAACACCTCCTTCCAGCGGTCGAGCTGGCGCTGGTCCCAGGTCGGCGGGTAGGTGACGGTCAGCCGCGGCAGCCGCGCCTGGATGCGCGGGTGGTTCTGGCACTGCTCCCGGACGTGGCGGCCCAGCTGGTAGATCGCGTCCTCCGGCGCGACGTAGCCGGCCCCGCCGCGGAGATCGGCGGCGAGCACGCGGCGCCGACCGAGGTGTCGCTTGGTGCCGAGCAAGAGCGCGTGCGGATCGCAGTCGACCAGCTCGCGGTACTCGGCGAGCGCCCTGCGACCGACGACGCAGCAGTCCGGCGTCAGCTCCCGGAAGCGGTTGATGTCGCGGAGCAGCACCGCCGCGGGCACGTCGCTGGCGCCGCTGGCGCCGGCGCGCCGGTCGAGTTCTGGGTTCCACGTCTCGCCGCGCCCCGCGTCGTGCTGGCGGTGGTAGACCGCGATCGTCGCGCCGTTGGTGCCGAGGTCGATCGCGGCGTAGCCGTCGAAGTCCTCGAGCTCGACGATCTCCTCGAACGACAGCGTGAGGAACTGCGGCGCGAGGTCGAGGCCGGGCAGGTGCCGGCGTTCGCCGCCCGCGACCGGCCTCAGCTCGACCTGGCCGCGGAAGGACCCGAACGGGAAGTTGCTGTTGTCGGTGTCGAGCAGCACGTCGAGGTTCGACTCGCCCGGCGGCACGACCAGCAGGTCGCCCGCAGCGCGGACCGGCTCGTCGGATCCGCCGCCGAGCAGCGCGCCGGCGAGGCGACGCGGCGCCGGCGCGGCCGCGGCCGGCGTCGCGCCGTCGCCGACCACCAGCTGCAGCCAGCTGTGTTCCGGGAAGTCCCGGTGCACTTCGAGCTCGACCGGCGCGCCCGTGTCGTTCTGCACGAGGCAGCGCTTGCGGATCACGCCGGTGCGGCGCGACACGGTCGCGAACGCCATCAGCGGCGTGCGGATCGACAGCGCCGGGCGCGCGTCGCGGCCCGACGTCGTGGAGTCGGAGCCTCCCATCACGCCGCTCCCTCCTCGGCGCCGCGGCCGGCGGCGGCGAGCGGCTCGCCGCGCTGCAGCCGTCCGACGTCGCCTTCGATCCGGTCGATGCGCCGGCACAGCTCGACGGTGCCGCGCAGCTCGGCCCAGCGGCTGCGCGCCTGCACTGCTCCGCCGGCCGACTCGAGCTGCGGCAGCCGCGCACGCTGCGCCGCGTTGTGGTTGGACAACGCGCTCTCGGCCGCGTCGAAGTAGCGCGCGAGGTCGCGCTCGAACTCCTCCGCGTCGAGGAACAGGTGCAACCAGAGCTCGTCCAGCAGCCGCGTGTAGATGTTCTCGTAGATCCAGCCCGGGTAGAACTCGCGGAACACCGAGACCAGCAGGTCCTTGACCTGCGAAGCCGGCACGCGCCGCTCGAGCCTCCGCAGCTCGCGGCCGCGCGGCATGCGGAAGAAGCCGTGGCGGACGATGCCCTGCGTCGAGTGCCGCAGCGTCGCCTCGAACCGCTCGACGAGCGCGTCGAAGCGCTCGCGCTGCTCCGGCAGGCCCTCGCACAGCCCGACGAGGTCTGCGCGGATGCCGCCGCCGGCGAACGCCCGTTCGCGCAGCTGCTTCCTGACGTGCGCGTCGACCGCCTCGATCACATGGTCCTGCACCTGCCGGCGCAGCTGGTCTGCCGCGCGGTCCGCGATCAGGAGGAAGTCGAACTCCGCCACCGGGTCCTCCCGCAGCGGCGCCTGCAGGATCGGTCGGTCGAAGTGGCCGGCGATCGCGCGCTGCACGTCGCCGTGCGTGCGGTCGAGGATGCGGTGCAGGTCGCGGCGCAACCCGGCGCCGGTCGAGTCCGCCTGCAGGTAACCGTGGCGGAACACCTGCACGCCCGCGATCAGCCGATCGCGCAGCTCGCGGTGCGCCTCCAGCACGGCCTGTCGCTGCATGTCGGCGGGGTCGATGTCGCGGTACTTGCCGTAGGTCGGCTCCGCCGCGTCGACGAGCGACCTCACGCCCGTCTCCAGGTGCCGCAGCACCTCGTCGATCTTGCCCGGGAAGGCATCCGTCTCGAGGAACGTGCGCAGCCGGTCGCGCAGGTGGCCGACGCCGCCGGTGGCGACGGGGGCGGCGAGCGGCGCGACCCAGGGCGGCAGCGACTGCAGGCGGGGTACCGCCGCGTGCAGCCGCTCGCCCAGCCGACGCGCCTTGTCGGCCGCTTCGGAGTCGCCTTGCCGGTGCCCGCGGCCGAGCGCCGCCGACGCCAGGAAGAACCGGTCCTCGGCGAAGTCCGCGCCGATCGTGTCGTTGGACAGGTAGTCGACCGCGTGCACGAGCTCGGTCGGCTCGTCCGCGAACTGGTCGACCTTGTTGAACACGAAGAAGGTCTTGTCGCGGTAGGCGCTGGTCAGCTGCCGGAAGTTGGCGAGCGCCTCGGCGTCCGCCTGGTTGCCTGGCTGGAACGCCGTCACGACGATGCAGTCCGCCATGTTGCAGAACTCGCGGATCGCGCGACGGTGGTAGTCCTCCTTGCAGTTGAGGCCCGGGAGGTCGAGCAGCACGGCGCGCTCCTGCAGCAGCGGGCTCTGCACGCGCAGCTCCACCTCGCGGATCAGCGCCAGCCACTCGCGCGTGACCCACAGGCCCGGGTCGCCGCCGGCGTCCCGGTAGGCCGCCTCCTGCGCCGGGGTCGGCGGGAAGTAGCGGGCCGCGCCGGTGTCCGGGTCGCGCAGCAGGCCGCCGCCGGAGATGAAGGGCGCGCGCCCGTCGAACGTCGTCGGCATCGCGACGATCTCGTCGTAGCGCTCGAGGAAGCGCGCGAAGCGCACGAGGCTCGCCTGCGCCGCCGCTCCGGTGACGAAGGACGCCGGGTCCGTGGCCGCCGCCGCGAGGTGCTCCGGCCCGGTGAACGGCCGTCGGAGCGGCTCGTCGATCGTCGCCGGCACGCGCGCGAAGCACTCCTCGAAGCTCGCGTAGCGCACCGTGCACGCGGGCTGCTCGCCGTGCCGGATGACCGTGCAGACGGCCGTCATCGGGATGACGGAGGCCGGCAGCAGCGTGTCCTGCTCCAGCAACAGGTTGAGCAACGTCGACTTGCCGCTGCTGAACGCCCCGGTGACGGCGACCAGGAACTCGGCGTTCTCCGTGATGTCGACGGTGCGGTTCAGCGGGTGGTTGGGGTCGTCGGCGCGGAACCCGACGTCGCGCCCGGACGGGAACGCGCCGCGCGCGCGCAGCTGCTGGTAGCTCTGCGTCGCGTCGCGCAGCTCGGACGCGACGGTGTGGAGGTCGCGGAAGCGTCTGCGGAGCTCGTCGGACGCGACGCGCGACGTGGCTCGGCGGCTGGAACGAGTCATGATCTGTCTCCTGTCCGCTTGGACTACCGTGAGAAGTTGCCGAGCAGCCGCGTGCCAGCCGCCGTGTAGAGCGAGTAGAAGACCTCGCCGCGGTCGGTCGACGTCTGCCGGCTGACGAACGGGAAGCCGATCGCGATCGGCCGTCGCCACGTGCGTTCGCGCCGCTCGAAGTCGACGGACTCGCAGACGACCCACTGCACGTCGGCGCCGATCGTCCCGAGCAGCTTCTCCTCGTCGTCCTCGACGGTCAGCGCGTCGACGACGGCCGGGTCGATCGCCGCGACCTCGACGCGGTCGATGAAGGCCGGGGTCCGCAGCTGGCTGACGACGTCCGTGCGATACGGGCCGTAGCCGAACAGGAACACGGTGTCCTGGAGCGTCTGGAACTGACTCAGCTCGCCGCGCGCGCCGTTCACCCGCATCTGGCGGAGGAACGTGCCGACGTCGCCGCGATACTGTTCGACCTCGTAGACGCGGACCTCGGCGAGGTTCAGCCGCCAGTTGAACGACACGTCGCCCTGGCGCGCCGCACGCGTGCCGTCGGCCGACGCGATCATGTCGAGGTCGGTCAGGCGCACCTCGACCGAGCTCCTGCCCTGGCCCGACTCCTCGTAGTCGATGCGGAACGTGTCGTCGCCCTCGCGCCGCAGCACCGCGGGCAGCTCGTCGCGCAGGGTCCCGACCGCGCCGCCGTCCCCCGCGGACGTCACCTGCGCGGCGTCGCGCGGCACGACGGTGCCGCCGATCTTGAAGTCGTGCTTGGCGTCGGCGAGGCGGTAGCTCAGGTTCGAGATGACGATCGGGACCTCCTCGGCCGCGAGGTACTGCTGCACGAGCATGCCGCGGATCTTGGCGAGCTCCCGGTCGCTCGTCTCGGCGGTCAGCGCCGGCTTGGCCTTGCCGGCCGAGGCGTCGAGGCTCTGCTGCAGCAGCGTCTCGAACGCGCCGGAGTCGAAGTCCTGCTCCGCCGCCGCGACGCCGACCGTGAAGCGCCGGATCGGCGCGAAGTCGTAGTCGCTGCCCGAAGCCCGGGCCGCGAGCTCGGCCTCGAGCGCTTCGTTGACGCCGCGCAGCTTCTGGTTCTCGCGCGTCAGCTCGTTGATGCGG
Organism: uncultured bacterium; assembly: GCA_938003515.1. The sequence goes on along the minus strand of CALKYL010000268.1, from coordinate 5,457 downwards.
TTCTTGTACTTCGCGCACCCGCCGGCGACGACGAGGGCTGCGAGGAGCGCGGCGCGGCGGACGGCCGCGGAGAACGGACGGGGATCTTGGACCGGGTTCACGGGTTCTTCTGCTGGGTATGGCTGCCCCAGACGACCGACGGCAGCGACAGCCGCCGGGCGAGGTCGGATGCGCGCGTTCGCAGGGGTTCGGGAAGGAGGGAGTCCTGGCCGAGCCGCTCGAGCTCACCGATGCGTTCGCGGAGCTCTTCGCGGGGCAGGACGACGATCTGGGCGAGCGTCAGCGGCTCGATGTCGGCGGAGGCGAGGTAGAAGCGGCGGTGCGAGCGCAGCGAGTCGGCGATCGGCAGGCTCTCGAGCGCCTGCCGGCTGCGCGCCGCGGCGGTGCCGTCGTACTCCTGCGGCCACGTGGCGGCCTGTGCGGCGCGGATGCCGTAGAGCAGCGCGTGGTGCGCGAACGGGTCGAGCGGCTCGGCCGCGGCCAGCCGCTCGATGCGGGTCGCGAGCGCGCGCGCGCGCGCCAGCGTCGCGCTGTCGAGCGCCGTGTCGCGCCTGCCCGGGTCCGCGAGCAGGTCGTAGTTGGGGTTGTCGCGCACGTGGCGGAACTCGCCGAGCACCGCGGCGAAGAGCGCCGGCCACGAGGCGTCGCGCACGTCGGCGCCGACGTCGTCGCCGAGCGCCGCCAGGTAGGCGCGCGCCCACGGCACGGCGCGGCCGACGCCTTCGGCCGCACGCCGCAACGACGCGCGCGCGGCGGCGGTGTCGCCGTCGTAGAGCTCGGCCGCGTGGCCGATCCAGAACAGCGCTTCGGCGCGCTGCGCCGGCACGAGCGCCTGCCACAGCTCGTCCAGCGAGACCAGCTGCGTGCGCATGCGCGCGGCGGCGGCCGCGGCGTCGACGGGCACCGACGCGACGATCTCGCGGAACCGCGCGTCGGCGCGCAGCTGCTCGAACGGCGCGAACGGCGGCGGCGGGACCGGCGCCGCCGCCTCGGCGCGCTGCGCCTCGGCGCGGAGCAGGAGGCTCGTAGCCGCGACCGGATCGCGTTCGTCGCGCGCCCGGGCGAAGGTCACCTCCCACGTGGAGGTCTCGTCGGGCCAGGCGACGCGCGCGCCGCCGATCGTCCAACCGAGCGCCGCGGCGGCAGCCGCGTATCCGGGCGCGTCCCGCAGCGCCTCGGCCGGCATCGCCTCCACCGGCTCGTCGAGCGCGAACGCGGCGGCGAACGCGCGGCGGAAGCGACCCTTGGCGTCGACCCGGCCGTCGTAGAGCGCGGCGGCCTCGGCGAAGCGACCGCGGTCGAACAAGAGGTCGGCGGCGGCGCGCAGCACCGCGTCCGACGGCCGCTCCGACCCGACGCAGCCGAGCAGCGCCTCGGGCCCGATCTCGCCGCGGCGATAGGCGGTGAGTATGCGCTCGCAGTCGTCGAACACCGCGAGCTCGACCGCGCCGGCGTCGGCGTGGCCCCGCGGCGAGATCTCGTAGCGACCGCTCGGCAGCTCGACCGTCACCTCGATGCGCTGGGCGAACCCGCTCGGCGCCTCCGTGACCGCCGTGTCGTCGAGCGGCGTCACGAGCGCCGGGTCGAACGCGAGCACGTCCGGCGCCTCCGTAGCGGCGGCGTCGAGCCGGCGCACGGCCAGCGCGTCGACCGCCGACAGGTGCACGCCGTCGACGACGACGCGCGCCGGGCGCCCCGGCGCGATGCGCGCCGGTTCGATCGACGCGACCCGCGGACGGGGCAGCACCTCGAGCACCGGACCGATCGCTTCGGCGCCGGCGGCGTCGAGCCCGACGGCGACGCGGTAGCGTCCGGGCGCCACGGCAGCCGCGACGAAGGTCGCGACCTCGACCGCTCCGTCGGCGTCGACGTCGCGACGCGACGCCGCCGCCTCCGCCGGCCGGGCGGTCCGCGAGGTGACGACCGGTTCGAGGGCGACGACCTCGCCCCCGTCCGCGGCCAAGAGCCCGGTCCACTGCGCGACGCCGCGATCGGCGATGCCGAGCGGTAGCTGCAGGCGGCCGCCGACGCCCGGGATCAGCGGGCGGCGCGGCGGGTCGACGAGCCTGGGACCGCGGATCTCGACCCGGACCCCGTCGATCGGCAGGGAGTCGAGGCGCACCGCGTAGCTGCCGACCGCGGCCGCGTCGAGTTCCCCGGCCCGGAGCACGAACCGACCGCCATCGATCGGCAGGCTGCGCGCGGCACGCGCTCCGTCCGCCGGCACCAGCTCGACCGACGCGAAGCCGGTCGGGTCGAAGCCGTCGGCGGCGGCGAGCCGCAGCACCGTGTCCTCGAAGCGATGCGCCACCCGCGGTTCGACGCGGAGCCGCGCGTCCTTCACGGTCAGCACGTGCTGCGAGAGCTCGCTGTCGACCGGTCCGACGGGGCGCAACGCGTAGGCGCCCGCGGCCAGGACCTCGGGCAGCTCCACGCGGAACACGCCGGGCTCGCCTTCGGCGGCAGGCAGCGACGCGGCCGGCGCGTCCGAGTCGACGGGCCACAGCTCGATCGCGTCGACGTTGCGGCCCACGACCTCGACCGCTCCCGGCCGGATGCCGAAGACGCTCGCGGTCCGCAGCTCGCTGATCTCGGGTCGGAGGTGCTCGAAGACGGCGAAGCCCGCGAACGTCAGCAGCGACACCAGGCCGACGGCAGCGACGAGCTGCACGGCGCGCGGCACGGGCTTCTTCAGCCGCAGCTCGATGCCGGTCGGCCGGCCGGCGAACTGCAGCTCCCGGGCGCCGCCGCGTGCCGACGCGGCGACCGCGAGGCGGTGCACGTCGGTCACGCCGGCCGGCAGATCGTCCGCGTCGATCGGTTCCGCGGCGACGATCGCGTCGTCGGCGGCGCGACCGCGCGCGTCGACGAGGCGGTAGCCGTCGACCCCGACTTCGGGGTCCGGCAGCGCGGTGCCGGCGACGGCGAACGCGAGCGGTTCGGACTGGCCGCGCGCGAAGCGCAGCGTGCGCGGCCCCGGATCGAGCCAGCGCGGCGCCTCGACCCGCAGCGCGGCGCCGGTCCCGGCGCGGTTGACGCGCAGGACGTGGTCTCCGGCCGGGAATCCGACCGGCAGCGTGAGCCGGGCCTCGGTCGGCGACAGCACCTCGACCTCGGGCCGCGGCGCGTGCTCGCCGAAGTCCACGAGCATGTCGGGGTGGAGCTCGCGCCCGGTCAGCGTCACCGTCTGGGGCCGATGGTTGCGGATCGACGCGGGCTCGAGACCGTCGTCATCGACGACCGGATCGGGCAGCGCCGGCAGGATCTCGTAGTGGATCGGCGTCGGCCGGTAGTTGGCGCGCAGCTGGTAGCGGCCGGGCGGCAGGTCCCTCGGCACGCGCAGGCGGACCCGCTCGACGGGATGCTCGGGGTCGCGCTCGCGCGCCGACGCGGCGCCGTCCTCGGCCTCGGCGTCCGGACGGATCTCGTCGCCGCGGCCGCCGCCGTCGCGCTCGCCGCCGACCGCCAGCAGGTTGACGATGCGCTCACCCTCCGCGGCCGTCGGTCCGAGCGGCTCCTCGGCGACCGGGCACAGGGACCAGGGCACGTCCCGCGGCAGCCGCCGACCGCGCACGACCAGCTCGAGCTCGTCGCAGCCGGGCCAGGGCAGGTGCAGCGCGTGCTCGTCGGCCTCGAGCCACAGCGTCGTCACGACCTCCAGGGTCGCGTTCGTGCGCCGGTTGTTGATCGACACCGCGTACTGACCGCCCGGCAGTCCGGCGTCGAGCGCCAACAGGATGCGGCCCGCGCCGGCTTCGGCGACGTGCACGCCCTCGCTGTGCTCGTTGAGCGTCACACGCACGAGGTCGCCCGGCAGGTCCCGGCCGCGGATCTCGATGCGGCTGTCCTCGAGCCCGTGCACGCGCGTCGGCTGCAACGTGACGGAGAACGTCGTGTAGTGCAGCAGGCCGTCCCCGCCCTCGCCCGCGAACGCGTCGAACGGCTCGTAGCCGTGCTCGTCGAGGTGCCGCAGGTAGGCGACCACCTGACGGTGCAGCGTCTCGGCCTTGGCGGCGAGCACCTCGGCGGTCGCGCGCTGGTCACCCTGCCGAAGCCCCTCCTGGATCAGGTATTCGGTGCGCGCCCGCGCCGTGTAGAGGTGATCGAGGATCTCGAGTTCCTTCTGCCGCGTCGCCTCGGCGGTCGCGCGCCAGCCGCGCCGCACCGCGTGTTCGTGCAGCTGCCCCATCAGCCTGGTCGCGCGGCGCGGCAGCTCCTCGGTCGAGCACGCGCGCTGCAGCAGGTCCTTGAGGAACGCGGCGAAGCAGTAGACGTCGCCGTTGAGGTCGAGCGTGCCGAGGTCGGGCAGGTCCGCCTGCCGCACGAACAGTTCCGGCGGGTAGTAACCGCGTTCGATGTAGTCGTCGGGCACCGCGGCGGGTTCGGCGAAGCCCACGCCCGTGTTGAGGAGCTCGAAGCGATGCTCGGACAGCCGGTTGAGGCCCTCGCCCTCGGGCAGCGCGACGACCGAGCGCGCGTTCCACTGGCCGTGCACGATGCCGTGGCCGTGCAGGAAGCGCAGCGCCTGGGCCAGCTGCCAGGTCAGCTCCACGAACTCGAAGGTGTCGAACGCGTGGCCCTCGAGCAGCAGCGTGTCGAGGAGCTGGAAGGCCCCCTGAGACCACGCGTAGCGCACGATCTCGTGTTCGCCGCCCTCGCCGTCGGCCAGCCGGAAGTCGAGGATCGGCGGCAGCGAGCGGGGCGGCGCGAAGCGGTTCTGGTCGTTCGCGAGCACGCCGTGCATGCGGCTGCCGGGCGTGAACGACACCGTGTAGCGGTCGCTGTCGAGCCGCTGCACGAGCACCGGCACGCGGCCGCGCCGGTCGTGCAACGACATACGCTCGCCGCGTTCGAACCTGCCGAAGCTGCGCAGCAGCTCACGGACGTATGCGGGCGCCTTCGCGCCGGGATCTTCCCGCTTCGACCGAAGCTCTGCCATGTCGCGTGCTGTGGGTTGCCTGGTTGAGGGGCAGCGCATCGCGCCGTGTCGATACGCGGGAGCCCGTGGGACGGAGGGGCGCGTTCTGCAAGAACCGGGCGATCGCGAAGCGATTGCGCGCGGTCCGCCCGCCGGCGGCGACGCTGCGGCCCGCGCAGATGAAGGTCGGGCCGAACTCCACCGCACACAGGCGACTAAGAGCACGCGACGGTCGTCGTCGAGCGGCGGGCCAGCGCACTTCTGCGCGCTTCGTTGCACGACGACCGCGCGCGGCGGCGCCGCGGTGCACCATGCGTGTCCTGCCGCCGAGACAAGTCGCGCGACGCACCGTCCGAAGTGCGCGATCGCTCTCGCCACGGAGAGGCGGCGGGTGCGAACGACCGCATCCCGAACGCGAGGCCCCGCGGGCGCGAGACCGACCGGCGGAGCGCGCGGGCTGCCGGCGCGTGGGCCGCGCCGGCGCGGCGCAGCGCCCGGTTGGCGATCGACCGCATCGGCCCCGACGCGGGCGCGAGGCG
>CALKYL010000267.1 GCA_938003515.1 uncultured bacterium | reverse complement strand
GCGCATCGAGCACGCTGGGCTCACGCAGCTTGCCCTCCGACGCCAGTTGCAGGAGCTGTGCATCGGGCAGGCTCGACCACAGGAAATGCGACAGGCGCGACGCCAGTTCATAATCATTCAAGGCCCGCGGCTGCGGTTGCGGCGGCGCAGGCTCGGCAATGTAAAGAAAGCTCGGCGAGCAGAGCATCGCGATCAGGCCGCCCTTGACGGCGTCTTCGTAGGTTTCGCCCGCTTCCAGCTCGCTGGCGACGACGCGGATGATCTGTTCGATCTCCTCGCTGCGCACAGGCCGGCGAAAGGCGCGCGGCAACAGGCGTGTGAAGAGCCGGCGCGCCTCATCGAGCGTGCGGCGGTCATCATCCAGGCCGTCGGGAAAGAGCACGCTCATGCTCGGCGGCGGCCACGGGCCATACAGCGGGCCTTCGACTTCGATGTAGTCGATATAGAGTTTGGGCACGCGGTCCAGGTCGGCCGTGTCGGGATTCGGGCGATCGCGCCGGTAGATGTCATACTGGCCCGCGGCACGACCGCGCGCGCGGATGCGACCGGCCTCATTGAAGCGGCCGGCGTCATGCGCCGCGGTGGCGGCCGAGTCCTGCGACTCGCCCCGGAGGCTGCGCGTCAGCTCGCCGTCGTCGAGGCCCGCGCCGCGGCCGAGCTCGGTGTGGGCCGCGGCGCAGTAGCCGCACGCGTTGTGCGCCGCCACGGTCAGCGCGATGCGCTCGCGCAGCTTCGCCGGCAGCACGCCGGCCGCGAGATGGCGCGTCGTCTCCTGGTAGGCGCGCAGCGCCGCCGGGCTGTGCGCGAGCGCTCGGTGCAGGTTCGGGATCGTGCCGAGCGCACGCTCGACCTGGCGGAACACGGCCGACGCCTGCGCGTCGACCCGGTCGTCGGAGAGGGGAGGGATTCGAGGGGTCATCGGGTGCTCCTTGGTTGGGGGATCACCACGTTGGTCGCGCACGCAGCGCGGTCCTTACCCGCACCGCGTCAGTCGCCGTCCTCCGAGAGCGCGCGCAGCATCGCCTCGAACTCCTCGGCGCATTCCGGGCAGACACGCATGTGCTGCAGCACCTCCGCGGCGCCCGCCGGCGCCTGCTCGCCGGGCCGCAGGCGCTCGATCAGCGCCGCCACGCGCGCGAGGAACTCGTCGCAGTCGATCTCGTCGGCCGCGGTGAACTCGAGCAGGCGCAGCAGGCGGCGGAGGTCGTCGGGATCCACTCTCATCGTCTGGCTCCGGTCTCTTCTGCGGACCACGAGTCCGGGCCGAAGCCGCGCTCGGCCAGCGCGCGCCGCAGCTTCTTCCGTGCGTCGTGCACGAGCTTGTAGAGCGCGTTCTGGTTGGTTCCGAGCCTCGCGGCGATCTCGACGGTCGGCACGCCGCGAAGCTCCGCGACGATCGCGATGCGCTGGCGTTCGCTCAGGTCGTGCGCGATCGCGGCCCGCAGCGCGGCCAGCAGCTGCCGGTCGGCGACGATCGACACGGGCTCGGCGGTCGCCTCGCACACGATCGCGTCGGCGTCCAGCACGGCGGCGGCGAAGCCGTCGGTCGCCTGCCGGCGCACCCGGCGCCGGCGGAGCTCGGTGAAGGCGACCCGCGTCGCGACCGCGACCGCCCAGGTCGTGAAGGCGCTGTCGCCCCGGAAGGTGTCCAGGCTGTCGAGGATGCGGGTCAGGCTCTCCTGCACCAGCTCCTCCAGGTCGAGGTCGGGCTGTCGTCCGCGCAGCGCCCGCGCCAGCGCGCCGCGCAGGAAGCGGCCGAGCCCGGAGACGGCGGCGGCGCCGCCGTCTCCGGGCTCGCGAATGGCGGCGAGCCATTCCGCGTTGCTGCGCGGTGGGGTGTGCACGGGCAGAGCGCGGTGCTACGCACGGGCGGCGGACGGGTGCCGACTCAGCCGCGGACCTTGCGCCAGTGCGCTTCGGCCTTCGCGAGCAGTTCGCGTTCGTCGCCTTTCTGCCACAGCTCGAGCGCGTCGATGCCCTGGTTGCGCAGGAACAGGAACAGCCGGCCGTCGACGATCTTGTAGTTGGTGGGGTCGATCGGGAACTTGTCCTGCACGGACATGCCGAACGCGCACCAGCCGCCGAAGGCTGGCGCGTAACGGCCCGGGTTGCGCTGCCACTCGGCCACCTGCTTCGCGTCGGTCAGGTGGTAGGTGACGCCGTCGTGCTCGACCGCGAACAGCGCCGAACCGCGTTCGACCCGGCCGTGGAAGTAGGAGACCGGGCTGAAGCCCTCGATGGCGACGCCGTGCGCCGGCAGGTTGTGGCTGTTCAGGTAGGCGCGGCTCGTCGCCGGCGGAGTCGCGGGGCCGAGCGGCGCGAACTCGGCCTCGGTCGGGGTGGTGACTGCGGTGCAGCCGAGCAGGCACAGGGTGAAGAGGAGTCGGTTCATGATGGTTCTCGGGGAAGTTCCGCCGTCGCGAGTCGACGGCGCACGATCAGTGGGTCGCCCGGGCCTCGCCGGCCTTACGCTCCGCGTGCGAAAGGGCCGCGGCGCTCGCGCGACCGATCCCGGTGACGCCGCGAGCGGCGCGCCGATCCCATGCCCGAGAGAATCCCGCCACCGAAAGTCCGGTGCGCCCGCGCTGCGTCGGGCAGCCTCGCGCTGTGCCTGCTCGCCGCGTCCGCATGCACGGTGCCGCTCGTCGCCCCCGCGGGCCAGCCGCGGTTCGCGCGACTCGATCCCGGCACGGCCGCCGTCGCGTGCACGACCACGGACGGCGTGGTGCTGCGCGGCCTCTACGTCGCGGCGGCCCCGGGAGCTCCGCTCGTGCTGCACCTGCTGCCGCGCGGCGCGTCGGCCACGACCGGCATCGAGCCGTTCGCCGGCCTCCGCCAGACGCTCGCGTGGTTTCGCGAGCGCGGCTACGCGTCGCTCGTGCTGGACTATCGCGGCGTCGGCGGCTCGAGCGGCGCCGTCGACTCCACGGCGCTCGCCGCCGACGCGCGCGCGATGTGGGCGTGCGCCGTCGACAGCGTCGGCGGGCACGAGGGCGACGTCGTGCTGCGCGCGACCTCGCTCGGCACGCTGGC
>CALKYL010000266.1 GCA_938003515.1 uncultured bacterium | reverse complement strand
GGCGCACGGCGGAGCACGACACGCCGGCGACGGCGCGCGACGCGCGCGTGCGGGAGGTGCAGCTGCTGCGCGTCGCGCGCATCGACCGCGAGCGGGTGCCGCCGGTCGCGACGCCGGCGCAGCAGCTGCTCGCGCTGTCGGTCCCGGTGTTCGCGGAGGCGGCCGACTGCGCCGCCGAACCCGGCGAGACCATCGTGTTGCTCGGCCCCGACGGCCGCCGGCGGGTCGGCTTCGAGATCGACCTGCTCGCTTATGACGAGTTCGTCGCATCGCTGCGCGGCTGGATCGCCGGCGAGACCGCGCTCGCGCCGCGGCGCGCCAACGTGCCGCAGGCGCGGCGCGAGGACCTCGAACGGGTCGCGGCGACGCTCGATCGCTTCGACGAAGTCGGCCTGTGGCAGCCCGTGTTCGCACTGCGCGACCGGCTGCTGCCCGAGCTCCCGGCCGTCGCGCCGGGGATGGTGGACGGCGACGCCGCGCTGCTGCGCATGCTCGCCGAGCTCGAGGAGGCGCGGCCGCCCCTCGGCGCGACGCAGGACTTCGACCTGCGCGGCGCCTGTCTCGGCTGCGGCATGGCGTTCACGCCGACCCCGTTGCAGCGGGTCTTGAAGCTCGTCGGCCCGTAGAGTGCCCGCCATGCCGCTCCGCCGATCCTCGCGCCGCCGCGCCTCCGTCGGCGATGCCGCCGCGACGCCCCCGTCGGAAGCACGATGAGCCGGCCGATGGTGGGCATCGCGCTGCAGCCCGAAGACGTCTTCTGGCGGCACAACCGCGCGCTGATCGAAGCGCGTGCGGAGCTGTTCGCGGTCCCGCCGGAGACGCCGTCGACCGCGGGCTGCGCGCCGGGCCCCGGGCACGAGCGGCTGCTGGCGTTCACGCGCGGCGCCGGTCGGCCGGTCGTCGGCCACGGGGTGCTCTCGTCGATCGGCGCGGTCGCGCGACCGGCGCGCCGCGACGCCTGGCTCGCGGCGCTCGCGCGCGACGCACGGGCGTTCGGCTTCGCGTGGCTCAGCGAACACCTGGGCTTCGCGGACGCCGGCGACGTGCACACGGCGTGGCCGCTGCCGCTGCCGTGCACCGACGACGCTGCCTCCGCCGTCGCGGCGTCGCTGCGGGAGCTGCGGCAGGCGTGCGCGACGGTCGCGTTCGAGAACAACGCCGACCTGTTCTGCCTCGGGGATCCGCTCCGGCAGCCCGAGCTGTTCCACCGCATCTGCGAACGCGCCGACGCGCACGTGCTGCTGGACCTGCACAATGCGTACGCGTTCTGCGAGAACGCAGGCTGCGAGTTCGACGCGTTCCTCGACCGGCTGCCGTGGCCGCGCGTGATCGAGCTGCACCTCAGCGGCGGCAGCGACAGCGACCCGGACCTGCTCGCGAGCGGCCGCCGCATGCGCCTCGACTCGCACGACGGCGCCGTGCCCGACGCGGTCTGGCGCGCGTTCGAGCGCGCGCTCACGCGCGCGGGGAACCTGCGCGCGGTCGTGCTCGAGTGGTTCCCCGACGCGATGGACGAGGCCGCCGGGCGCGCGTTCGCCGCGGACTTCGAGCGCGCGCGGTCGATCGTCGGCGGCTGAGCGACGGCCGGCGGTCAGGGCCGGCGCATCGGCAGCGACAGCTCCGTCATGCACATGCGGCGCAGCTCCGCCATGACCGGCCCCGCGGTGCTGGTGTTGAAGGCGCCGAGCGCGCCGGTGCCCGACGCCGGGTGCACGTAGAAGAACGTCACGAAGTCGCGCTGGCCGCCGGTGTGGGTCGGGAACGCCGTGCCCTCGTGCTCCTGCACGAAGAACGTCAGCCCGATGCGCTCGCCGCCGGCGCGCGACGTCGGCAGCCGCGGCCGCCACATCTCCTCGAGCGACGCGCGCGCCAGCACGCCGGCCGCGTCGGGATCCGCCCCGCGGCCGCCGTGTCCGTCGGCGCCGCCGTCGGACGGGGCGTGCCCGAGCAGGAACGCGAGGTAGCGCGCCATGTCGCCGAGCGGCGCGTTGAGCCCGCCGTTGCTGACCGTGACGCCGGTGTCGAAGTCCGGGCCGTGGTCGGTCAGCTCGTCGCCGGCGCGGCGGTAGCTGTGGCAGCGGAAGCGGCGCAGGTGGTAGGGCGTGACGTCGAAGTAGCTGCGCGTCATGCCGAGCGGCTTCAGCACGTTCTTGTCGACGTGGACCTCGTAGTCGTCGCCGGTGATCCGCTCGATTGCGCGGCCGACGAAGACGATGCCGGGATTGCTGTAGGAGTACTTCGAGCCCGGCGGGAACTCGATCTCGGTGTAGGGCATCATCGCGACCAGCTGGGCCCAGTCGGTCGGCTCGTGCGGATGCCACGACGCCTCGCCGCCCCACGGCCACGTCGCGCCGCGGAAACCGCCCGAGTGCGACAGGAGGTGCGCGATCGTGATCGCGCCGAGTTCGTCGCGCGGGTCGTGCACGCGGCGCAGCTCGGGCACGAAGTCGACGATCGGCTGGTCGAGCCGCAGCCGGCCGCGGTCGCGCAGCTGCATCGCGACGATCCCGGTCAGCGTCTTGGTGCACGACGCCCAGTGGAAGATCGTGTCGCGGTCGACCGCGCGCCGGGCGGCCCGATCGGCGAGGCG
>CALKYL010000265.1 GCA_938003515.1 uncultured bacterium | reverse complement strand
GTCGTGTACCTGCTGGCGGGGTCGAGCGAGCTGTGCTTCGTCGCCGAAGCGGCCGCCGACCCGACGATCGTCGCCGCCGACCTGCTGTCGCAGGCCGAGCACGACCCGAGCGCGCGGCCGTGGCTGGTGACCACCGATCCGGCGCTGGTGCCCCGCGTCGAGCGCGAGCTGGCAGCACAGCTGACGACGCTGCCGACCGCGGAGACGGCGCGCACGGCGCTCGCCGGCGGCGGCGCGGTCGTGTGCGGCGACGTCGACGAGGTCGTCCGGGTCGTCGACCGGCTGGCGCCCGAGCACCTGCAGCTGGCGGGCGCCGACGCGGCGGCGCTCGCGCCGCGCTTCGCGCACTACGGCGCCCTGTTCTTCGGCGAACGCGGGGCAGAGGTGCTGGGCGACTACGGCGCCGGGCCGAACCACGTGCTGCCGACCGGCGGCGCGGCGCGCTTCACCGGCGGCCTCTCGGTGTTCACGTTCCTCCGCGTGCGCACGTGGCTGTGCGTCGACGGCGCGGCCGACGCGCTGCTCGACGACGCCGCGCGGCTCGCCGACCACGAGGGCCTGCCGGCGCACGCGGCCGCGGCACGCCGCCGGCTCGGCGCGCGACCTTGATGCGTGGTAGCCTGTGCACCATACGCGTTGGCGGAGCGAGCCCGTGGAACTGAAGCTGCCCAACAACCCGGTGCCGATGTTCCCCCTGCCGGGGGTCTTCCTGTTCCCGCACCAGGTGCTGCCGCTGCACGTCTTCGAGCCGCGCTACCGCAAGATGGTCGCCGACCTGCTCGACGGACCCGGCCGGTTGGTGATCGCGACCACGCAGCTCGGCGAGCGGGAGGGCCCGGACCGCCCGCCCGAGGTCGTGCCCGTCGCCGGTCTCGGCGAGATCCTGCGCCACGAGAAGCTGCCCGACGGCCGCTACATGATCTGGGTGCTCGGCCTCGCCCGCGTGCACATCCACGAGGTCGACAGCGACGAGCCCTACCGCCGGGTCGAGTGCCTGCCGTTCGTCGAGATCGCGGTGCCCGACTTCGAGGCGGACGACCTCGCGCGCGCGCTGCGCGACGCGACCTCGGCGCGCCTCAAGGAGCCGCTGCCGCTGCCGGACTCGACGCCGCCGGGGCTCCTGGCCGACCTCCTGCTGCAGACGCTGCAGGCGCCGCGGTCCCTCGTGGAGCGCGCCTTCGCGGAGCCGAACGTCTCCGCGCGCGCCCGGCTCGCGCTGCGCGAGGCGCGGCGCAGCCGGAAGCCGTCCGACGAGGACGCGTCCGACTCCGACGAGGCCTGAGGGCGACTCGGTCGCGACCGGACCGGCAGTTGCCGTCGGGGCGAGCGACCGCCTACGCTGTCCGGCGATGCCCTCCCTCGTTCCACACCGGCACCTCGCCCGGGAGTTGACCGAACTGCTGCACGCGCGCACGCAGCTCCGCCCGCGCGTCGCGATGCTGCTCGGGTCCGGCCACGCGTCGATCACGAACCAGCTCAAGGAGAAGGTCGTGCTGCACGCGGACGACGTGCCGGGCGCCAAGCTGCCGTCGCCCATCCTCGTCGGCCAGCTCGAGGGCGTGCCGGTGGCGGTCGCCGACGCGCCGCTCGCGTCGTACGAAGGCCTCGCCGCCGCCGAGCTGGCCCAGCCGGTGCGCGTGCTGAAGGCGCTCGGCTGCGAACTCCTGGTGCTGACCGCCGGCGCGGCCAGCCTCAGCCAGCAGATCGAGCCGGGCGCGATCGCGGTCGTCGAGGACCACCTCAACCTCAGCGGCATCCACCCCCTGATCGGCCCGAACGACGACGGCCTCGGGCCGCGCTTCCCGGACATGAGCGAGCCGTATGCGCGCGAGTGGATCGAGATCGCGCGCGACGTCGCGCTGCGCGCCGGCGTGCCGTGCGTGCCGGGCGTGTTCGCCGCGATGGCCGGGCCGAGCATGCCGACGCGCGCCGAGTACCGCTTCCTGCGGCAGGCCGGCGCCGACCTCGTCGGCATGTCGCTCGTGCCCGAGGCGATCGCCGCGGTGCACGCGGGCTTCCAGGTCCTGGCGCTCGTCGGCGTCACGCAGCAGGTGCTCGCCGGCCACTCGAGCCGCGTGTCGATCGAGGCGATGATCGACGCGGCGGACCTCGCGGCGCCGCGCATGGCCACCCTGCTGGTCGGCATCGTCGCGGCGGCCCGCGAGCGCTGACATGATCGACTGCAACCGGACCCCGCGGCTCGGCGTGCTGCTCAGCGGCACCGGCCGCACGCTGCAGAACCTGCTCGAACGCTGCGCCGACGGCCGGCTGCGCGCCGCGGTCGCCGGCGTCGCCAGCGACCGGGCCGACGCGTTCGGCCTGCAGCGCGCGCTCGAGTTCGGCCTCGAGGCGCGCCAGGTCTGCGAGCCGTCGGCGATCTGGGCGTGGCTGCTCGAGCTCGACGTCGACCTGGTGATCCTCGCCGGCTACGTGCGCCTGCTGCCGATCATCCCCGACTTCGAAGGGCGCGTGCTCAACATCCACCCGGCGCTGCTGCCGGACTTCGGCGGCAAGGGCATGTACGGCGAACGCGTGCACAAGGCCGTGCTCGCCGCGGGCCGCTCCGAGTCGGGCTGCACGGTGCACCTCTGCAACAACGAGTACGACGCCGGCCGCATCCTGCTGCAGGCGCGCGTGCCGGTGCGGGCGGACGACACGCCGGCCGTGCTGGCGGCGCGCGTCTTCGAGGCGGAGCGCGAGGCGTATCCGGCGGGCATCGCGATGCGCTGGCGCGAGCTCTGCGCGTCGTGACGGGCCGCGCTCAGCCGCGAACGCGCCCGCGCCCGCGCCACGCGACCCAACGCCGCACCCCCTCGTCGCCGGCAGCGCCGAGCAGGATCACCGCGCCGACCACCGCGAGCTCGAGCCGGTTGCTGTCGGCGAGCAGGTTGATCGTGTTGGGCAGCACCTGCATCAGGACCGCCCCCAGCAGCACGCCGAGGACTGCGCCCTCGCCGCCGCGCAGCGCGACCCCGCCGAGCACCGCGCCGGCGATCGCGTAGAGCTCGTAGAAGCTGCCGAACGACGACGCCTGCGCGGAGTTGACGTCGAGCACGAACAGGCAGCCCGCGAGGCCCGCGCACGCGGAGCACGCGACGTAGGCCAGCACGACGAGCCGGCCGGTCGCGATGCCCGCGAAGCGGGCGGCCTCCTCGTTGCGTCCCAGCGCGAACAGGTGGCGGCCCCAGACCGTGCGCTGCCAGACGACCGCCGTCGCCACCGCGACCATGGAGAGGACCAACAGCGGCGCCGGCAGCCCGAAGTCCCCCGCCAGCGGGACGCGCCCGGTCGCGAGCCAGCGCAGCCCCGCGGACGCGTCGCCGAAGCCGATCGTCTGGTCGTTGGTGAACGCGCGCATCAGGCCGCGGAGCAACAAGAGCCCGCACAGGGTCACGACGAACGGCTGCAGGCGCAGGCCGACGACCAGCGCCCCCTGCCACAGCCCGATCGCCGCGCACGCGCCGACGACCAGCACGACGGCGGGCGCGCCGGGAACCGCGCAGTCGCGCACGAGCCAGGGCAAGAGGCAGCCGGCCACGCAGACGACGCTGCCGATCGACAGGTCGATGCCCCCGGTCACGATGACGAACGCCGCGCCGACGCTCAAGAGGCCGAACATGCCGACGCGGCGCAGCAGGTTCTCGACGTTGAACCCCGACAGGAACGTGTAGCGGTCGACGCCGGGGTCGTACGACAGGAACGTCGCGACCACCGCGATCGTGACCAGCAGCACGAGGAGGCCCCAGAGCTTGTTCACGGCCTTCGTCCCTGGCCGGTGGCGAGGCGCATGACGTGCGCTTCGGTGCGCCGCTCGCCGACCAGCTCGCCCTCCACCGCGCCGTCCCGCACGACGAGGACGCGGTCCGCGAGCAGCAGCACCTCCTCGAGTTCGGAGCTGACGAACAAGACGGCGAGCCCTCTGGCGGCGAGTTCCGACAGCCGGCGGTAGATCTCCGCCCGCGCCGCGACGTCGACGCCGCGGGTCGGCTCGTCGAGCAGCAGCACCTTGGGCTCGGCCGCCAGCCACTTGCCGAGCACGACCTTCTGCTGGTTGCCGCCCGACAGCGCCGCCACCGGCTGCTCGGGACCGGCGCACGCGATGCCGAGCTCGGCGATCGCGTCCGCGGCGAGCCGCCGTTCGTAGCGCCGGTCGACCAGCCGTCCGCGCCGGGCCAGCGTCGGCAGCGACAGGTTCTGGCGCACGGACATGCCGAGCACCAGCCCCTCCCGCTTGCGGTCCTCGGGCAGGAGCGCGACGCCGGCGCGCACGGCCGCCGCCGGCGCGCCGGGAGGCACCACGACCCCGTCGACCTCCACCGTGCCCGCGAGCCGCGGATCGACGCCGAACACCGCGCGCAAGAGCTCGCTGCGGCCCGCGCCGAGCAGCCCGGCCACGCCGACCACTTCGCCGCGGCGCAGCGTCAGGTCGACCGACGCGCGCGGCCACGCCGTGGTGCGGAGGCCGCGCACCGCCAACGCGACGTCGCCCGGGGTCGCGGGCCCGCGGCGGGCGGCCGAGAGCTCGCGGCCGACCATCAGGCCGACCATCGCGTCGTGGTCGATCTCGTGGCGCGCGAGCGCGCCCGAGTTGCGGCCGTCGCGCAGCCCGACGACCCGGTCGCAGAGCGCCGCGATCTCGGCGAGCCGGTGCGTGATGTAGACGACGCCCACGCCGGCCGCGATATGGCAGCTTTCCAGCACGCGGCCGGCCAC
>CALKYL010000264.1 GCA_938003515.1 uncultured bacterium | reverse complement strand
AGGGTCTCGGCGTTGCCGCCGCCGTCCTTCTGCTTTACCGTGATGTTGTCCATGTTCGACTCGAGGCTCTGTCCCTCGGCGCGGAACAGGCCGCCGAAGTCGACCGGCGCGTCGCCGCCGACCGCCGAGCTGATGCCCATCTTCTTGCCGAGCGTCTCGAGCCGGGCGTTGAGCGAGCCGGCGAGCTTCTCGATGGCCGCCGAGAAGTCGGCGCCCGCGGCCGGCGCCTGCGCCTGACTCTGGGCCGGCTGCTGCTGGCTCAGGCTCGCCTTCACCGTCGCCAGCTCGTTGACGGGCGCCATCAGCATGTCGGCGGACGGGTTCGCCGCCGTCGCGGGCGCGGGCGTGGACGGCTGCGGCAGCTGGCGCGCGACCTCGAGCTCGTTGCGCACCTGCTCGAGCTCCGCGCGGGTCGACGCGAGCACGCGCGTCATCTCGCTGAACCGGGACTTGAGCTGGGTCAGCTCCTGCTCCTTCTGGTCGAGCTTCTCCTCGGTGTCGCGCGCCTGCTGCAGCTCCTGCTCGCGCTCGCGCAGGACGTTCTTGAACTCCTGCCGGCTCTTCTCGATCAGCCGGTCGACCTCCTCCTGGTCGAGCAGGCCCGAATGCTCGATCGCCGCGTGCACCGCCTCGCTGATCATCTGCGCGACGTGCTCGGCACGGACCACGCGGACGCGCTTTCGCTCCTCGCCCGTCCGCTCGTCGCGGGTCGCCGAGCGCGAACGCGCCGACAGCGCTTCCTTGATCTCGTTGACGGATTCCATGGCCTCGTGCCGGCGCCGGCTGGTGGCGGTCGACAGGACGCTTTTCGAATCTCCCGGTTCGGAACTTGAGGGCCCGGCGGCCCAGGCGGTGGCTCGTCCCGGGACATGCCCCGGGACGGCACCGCCCCACCGGAGCCTCAGAAGCGCACGCGCATGCCGAACACGAAGTTACGGCCGAGGCTGTTGCTGCCCGAGCCGTGCACCCGGTAGTCGACGTCGGTCAGGTTCTCGACGGCGACCTCGAGGCTCGCGCGGTCGTCGATCTGCCAGCCGCAGCGGGCGTTCCAGACCGTGTAGCTCGGCGTGCCGCCGGGCGGGATGCGCTGGGTGTCGCGCTGGTCGCCGAACGACAGCCGGTCGGCGTCCTCGGCGCGCACGACCTCGGTCTCGGCGTGGAAGTCGCCTTCGACGTTCTGCCACCGCAGGCCGACGAGGTTGGTCAGCGGCATCAGCCGCGACGGGTAGTCGTTGCTCGGCGTCGACGCCGCGTTCTCGAAGTTCTCGATGCGGCCGTATTGGTAGGTGTGCGCGCCGATCAGCTCGAGGCGCTCGACCAGCTCGATCCCGTACTGCAGTTCGACGCCCTGGACGTAGCCGTCGCCGACGTTGCCCTTGGTGACGATCGTGTCGCCGGACGCCGTCGTCGCGCCGGTCGGGAAGCGCAGGATCTGGTCCTGCACGTCGGTGTAGAACCAGGCCGCCTGACCGCGCACGCGGCCCGTGCGCACCTTGGTGCCGACCTCGTAGCCGAGGTAGCGTTCCTCTTCGAGCGTGGTCGACGGCACCTCCTGCTCGCCGCTGCGCGCGAGGTCGAAGCTGGTCAGGTCGGCGAGCGACGGCGCGCGGAAGCCCTGGCTCGCGCCGCCGTAGACGTTCCACTCGTCGGTCAGTTCTACGCGCAGGTGCAGGTTGGCGACCAGCTCGTCCCAGCTGTCGGAGACGCCGATGCGGGCGCTCGTCACCGGATCGCGCACGCTGTCGGCGTCGACGCTGGCGTAGGTGTAGCGCACGCCCGCCTCGACCGCGACGTCGTCGGTCACCGCCAGCATGTCCTGGACGAACACGCCGAGCAGGTCGTAGGTCGCGTCGTCGGCGACCTTGCCCTGGATCTCGTCGCCGAGCGTGTAGGTGGACCCGCGCCGCGAGCTGCGCACGTGGTCGCGGTAGTAGTCGACCCCGTAGGTCAGGCGGCCGACGCCGGTGTCGCTCTCGAACTGCGCGAACGCGCCGAGCGTGCCGACCGTGAAGTCCTCGATGGTCTGAGCACCGCTGCTGCGCACGCGGTCCTCGATCCACTGCTGCGTCTGCCACGACAGCGACCAGCGCATCGCCTGCACCGCGCCGTCCATGCCGGTGCGGTGCAGCTGCAGGTAGGTCAGCTCCCGGTACTGGTCGCTGTCGCGCCGCAGGTCGCTGCCCACCGCCGCGCCGCGCCAGGGCTTCGCCGCCGCCGTCGAGTGCGTGCGCGGCACGTTGTTCTGCGCGAACTGCTGATGCAGGAACACGAGCTTCGTGTCCTGCTCCAGCCAGTGCTCGACCTTGACGTCGAACGCGTTCTCCTTGTGCGCCGTGTTCGGCTGCAGCCCGGTCGCGCGGCCTCCTTCGATGTCGCCGAACGAGCGCGCGGTGCCGCCGATCAAGGCGCCGGTGCGCAGTCCGCCCTCGCGGGTCACGCCCACCTGGACCTCGCCCCGCACCGCCGGCGAGTCCTCGGCGGTCGCGTAGCGGCCGTAGACCTCGCCGCCGTAGCGCACGCCGTCCTCGGCGTAGAGCGTCGGGCTCCTGGTGAACACCTGCACGGTGCCGCCGACCGCGTCGCTGCCCCACTGGGTCGACGCCGGGCCGCGCAGCACCTCGATGCGGTCGGCCCCGAGCACGTCGACCGTCGCCCACCACTGGTTGGGCCCGGCGCGGAACGTCGAGTTGTTCAGCCGGATGCCGTCGATCAGAAACAGGTTGTTGTAGCCGGTGAAGCCGCGCAGGAACGGCGAGCCCTGGCCGGGCGACGTCTCCTGGATCATCGCGCCCGGCAGCTCGCGCAGCGCCTGCGGGACCGACCGGAACATCGCGCGCTCCAGCCGTTCGCTGGTCACGACGTCGATCGAGCGCGGCGACTCGAACGGGTCCTGTTCGGTGCGCGAGGCGGTGACGACGACCTGCTGGCCGCGGCCCTGCGCACGCGGAGCGGGCTCCGGCTCCAGGGAGCCGGGGCGCGGCTGCTGGGAGTCGGGAGGCGGCGGCGGAGCCGGCTCCTGGGCGACGGCGACGCTACAGACGGAGAGAAGATGCGCCAGCGGCAGGGCAAGCCGGGCGCCCGCGGGGACGAGAGCGATCTGCATGCAGGTGGAGGTGCTGCCAACGGGCCGGTGCCACGGCCGGTTCAGCCGGTCACGGGCCGGCGGTCACGGTTCTGGCGTCACGGGGCTGGCGGTCACGGGGCTGGCGTCACAAGGCCGGGCCGCGGGGCCACGGCGGCCGCCCGTAGCGGCGGCGCGTAAGCGCGACCGACGGCGGCTCCGGCCGCAGCCGCTCGGCGAGCCGCAGCGCGCCGGCCACCGCCGCGCCGACGACGAAGCCGCCGATGTGCGCCCACCAGGCGACGCCGGCGCCCCGGCCGGCGTCGATCGAGCCCTGCACCAGCTGCAGGAGGAACCAGTAGCCTAGGAAGAACGGCGCCGGCAGCACGATCACGTCGACGAAGAAGCCGAAGATCACGACCATCTGCACGCGCGAGCGCGGATACAGGAACAGGTAGGCCCCCATCACGCCGGCGATCGCGCCGCTGGCGCCGATCGTCGGGACCGGCGAGCCGGGCGCCGACCAGAGGTGCGCCGCCGACGCCGCGACGCCGCAGCCGAGGTAGAAGACGAGGAACTTCACCCGCCCGAAGCGGTCCTCGACGTTGTCGCCGAAGATCCACAGGAACAGCATGTTGCCGAGGAAGTGCAGCCAGCCGCCGTGCAGGAACGTGCACGTCAGCAGCGTCAGCCACTCCGGCACCGCGGCCGGGCCGATGCGCACGCGGCCGAACCCGCGCGGGTCGCGCACGACGAGCTCGCCGTCCGGGTCGAGCACCCGCGCCGGGATCATGCCGTAGCGCTCGACCAGCGCGCCGTCCGGGTCGCCGAGCTGCAGCGCGAAGACGACCGCGCAGACGCCGAGCAGGGCGTTGCGCACGACGGGCGGCCGGCTGGCCGGGATGCTGTCGCGGAGCGGGATCACGGCGCGTTCGCGATCGCGTTCTCGACCTTCAGCGCGTCGCAGAGGGCCCGGGCGTCGTGGGTGCGCAGCCACGCGGCGCCGTGGCGCGCGGCCCACAGCTCGGCGGCGAGCGTCGCCGGCCCGCGCTGCGTGACCGCGCTGTCCGTCACCTCGCCGAGGAACGACTTGCGCGACACCGAGACGAGCAGCGGGCCGATCGCAGACGGCAAATGAGGCGCGAAAAGCACAGA
>CALKYL010000263.1 GCA_938003515.1 uncultured bacterium | reverse complement strand
GCCGCCGCCAGCGCGTAAGAAGGCACCAGCCGCTTCATGAGCTGCGCCCTCCACAACGGCGAAGGCACCGTCGCAAGGCTGGCGGGCGCGCCCGGCGGGCGCACGCGGATCGGCGGGTGCAGCGGACGTGGCCGGATCGCCCATCGCGGCGAGGTTGCAGCGACGGTGCGCGCGAAGCAACCCCGCGATCCGCACGCGAGGAGTCGGCCTCCGGTCGGCCGCGTCCCGTGACGCACCGTGCGCGCGGCGATGCCGGGACCGCGCCGCTAGGTCTGGTATCGCACCGCGTTGCTGACGCCGAAGTAGCCCTGCGGCGCGTGGAATCCGAACACCGGCGAGAGGCTCACGTGCTGCAGATAGAACGTCAGGCCGGGCGGGAGCGGCGGCACGTCGAGCGTCCACTCGTGATCCTGGAACGGCGAGACCTGGACTCCTGCGGCGGTGGTGATGACGCTGGTCAACAGGTCGTCGCAGCCGATGCCGAACGGGATCGTTCCGATCGGCAGCCGCGCGGGCTGGGACGCGACCACGAACGCCTGCAGCGGGCCGTGGCCGCGCGCGTGCAGCTGGGCGGCCGCGCCGCCGCTGCCCGGCCGGACGCTCAACGCATACGGAAAGTCCGCGTTCGACCCCAGGACCCAACCGGTGTGGTTCTCGGGGCAGCCGGTGCCGAGGTCGGCCGCGCTGGCGGACCACGGCACGAAGCGCACGTCGAGCCGCTGCAGGAACGTCGAGATGCGCCAGGTCGTGGGGAACACGATGCGCACCGGCAGCGGCGCCGACGTCAGCTGCACCGGGATCGACCAGATGCGCGTCTGGTAGGCGGAAGACAAAGCGCCGTAGAACTGCCCGGGCGCCGCTTCGTTGGTGCCGTCGTCGCCGACGTCGACGGTCGGCCACGGCCCGTCGCTCGCCAGCAGTTCCACCTCGATCGAACCCCAGCGGCCGCTGGGGCCGCTGATCCAGAGCGTCGTGTCCGCACGGAAGTACGCGGGCACCAGGCTGGCGCTCAGGAAGCCCGTGTCGAATTGGGTCGTGATCGAACACGCGGGGTTCGCCGCCGTCGGCGGCACGCAGTCCAGGTTCGCCGACAACGTCACGCCGCCTGCGTTGACCGTGCGGAGCAGCGAGACGCTGGTGTTGAGGGGGCCCGACGGCTGGCTCGCCACGCCGCTGAGGAAGACCTCGAGCGGCTGGTTCGCGACCAACGCGGCGGTGAACGGCTGCGCGGGCAGCCATTGGCTCAGGACAGCGAGGAGGCCGATGGCCGTAGCGAGCTTCTGCATGGAGTCCATCCGTGGAAGAAGAACGACTGCGTCCCTCGATTGTGCGGCCGGCCGACGGCGAGGCAAGGCCCACACGCGACCCGACGGAGCGGGCAGGACCGGCGGCGCCTTCGTGCGGCTGGTCGGGCTCGACCTCGGTCGAGCGGATCTCGACGGCGCGGATCGCGCACCACCGTGCCCGCCAGATCCCGCCGCTGCGGCGGGCCGTCGCCGTGCGGTCCGCGACGTCCGAGCAGCGCGCCGAGCGCCGAGCCGAGCGGTGGTCCTCGCCTCGCGTGGCGGGGACCGCGCGCCGATCTGCTGTCAGCCGACTTCGAGTCGGCCGGCCTCGACCTCCCAATCGGCCGTCAGCTCGACGAGGCGGGCCGCATTGCGGTCCAGCTCGCGCTTGAGTTCGCCGCTGCGCGCGCCGTCGCCCCACGTCTCGGGCAGCTCCAGCTCGGTGGCGATCGCAGCGTTACGCTGCTCGAGCGCGTCGATCTGCCGCTCCAGCTGCTCGACCAGCTTCTTCTGCTGCTGCATGTCGGGCCGCCGCGACCGATCCGCCCGGGCCGGGTGCGAGGCCCGCGCCCGCTTGCCCTCGTCGCCCTGTTTGCGCTGTCTGCCCGGGCCGTCCCCGCTGCCCGCAGTCAACGCCGCGCGCGCCGACGCCGAGTTCGTCTTGTGCAGGTAGAAGTCGTAGTCGCCCATGTAGTGGGTCAGCGTGCCGTCGGCGACGTGCAGCACCTTGTTGGCGAGCGTGCGGATGAAGTGCACGTCGTGGCTGATGAACACGAGCGTGCCCTCGAACTGCTTCAACGCGTCGACCAGCGCGTCGATGCTCGACATGTCGAGGTGCGTCGTCGGCTCGTCCATCAGTAGCAGGTTCGGCGGGTTCAGCAGCAGCTTGACCAGCGCCAGCCGGCTCTTCTCGCCACCGCTGAGCACCTCGACCCGCTTGAACACCGCGTCACCCGAGAACAGGAACGAGCCCAGCAGCGTGCGCACCGCCTGCTCGGTGACCTTGGCGTCCGTGTCGAGTGCCTCCTCCAGCACCGTGCGCTCGGGCTCGAGCATGTCGACGCGATACTGCGAGTAGTAGCCGGCCGAGACGTTGTGGCCGAGCCCGCGCGTGCCCCGCTGCGGCGCCAGCTTCTCGGCCAGGAGCTTGAGCAGCGTCGACTTGCCGGCACCGTTGGGCCCCACCAGCACGACGCGTTCGCCGCGCTCGACCTCGAGGTCCACGCCGCGATAGACCGGCTTGTCGCCGTAGGCGAAGTGCACCTGGTCCAGCCAGACCACGCGTTGGCCGCTGCGGATCGGCTGCGGGAAACGGAAGCCGACCTTCTTGTCGTCGGCGACCGGTGCCGCGACTTTCTCCATGCGCTCGATCTGACGCAGCTTGCTCTGCGCCTGCGTCGCCTTGCTGGCCTTGGCCTTGAAGCGGTCGGCGAACGCCTGCAGGTGCGCGATCTCCTTCTGCTGGGTCTTGTAGGCCGCCAGCTGCTGCGCGTCGGCGGCCTCGCGCTGCACCAGGAACTGCGAGTAGTCGCCCGTGTAGCGCACCAGCTTCTGGTGCCGGATCTCGACGATCGCCGTGACCAGCTGGTTCAGGAACTCGCGGTCGTGCGAGATGACCAGGATCGCGCCCGGGTAGCCCTTCAGATACTGCTGGAACCACAGCAACGACTCGAGGTCGAGATGGTTCGTCGGCTCGTCGAGCATCAACAGGTCGGGCTCCTGCGTCAGCAGCCGCGCAAGATGCGCGCGCATGACCCAGCCGCCGCTGAGTTCGCGGGCCGGTCGCTCGAGGTCCGAGTCGCGGAAGCCGAGGCCGGCGAGGATCTGCTTGGCATTGGCCTCGACCAGATAACCGTTCAGCTCGTTGTAGCGGTCGTGCACGTCGTCGTGCACGCCGTCCGGATGCAGCGCCTCGACCGGGTGGTCGTGCTCCCAGGCCTTGATGATGCGGTGCAGGCGCAGGAAGTCGTCGGTGATCGACAGCGCGATCTCGAGCACGGTCTCGTCTCCGATCGGCGCGCTCTCCTGCGGCAGGTAGCCGACCACGGCGTCGCGTTCGATCGCGATGCGGCCGTCGTCCGCCGGCTCCTCCTTCAGGATCAACGAGAACAGCGTCGACTTGCCGGCGCCGTTGGGCCCGACCAGGCCGATCCGGTCGCCGCGGTTGACCTGCAGCGCCGCGTCGGCGAACAGGACGCGGTCGCCGTAGGACTTGGCTACGTTGGACAGGGTCAACATCGGGCGCGAGGAGTATGCCGAGGCGGGTCGTGGATGGCCATCGCCCACAGGCGGTCGTCGAGGTCGAGGGTGGCACGACGTGGGAGCTGCAGGTGCAGGACGTCGGCGCGGCGGGCTTCGGCTTCTGCGTCGTGGGCACGAGCCCGGCGAACGCGCCGCTGTCGGTCTTCGGCAGCCTGTGTACGCGGGCCGTCGCGCTGGACCTGGCGGCGCTCCGTGTCGCGGACGGCGTCGGCAATCTGCAGCCCTGGACGCCGTCGATCCCCAACGACCTCACCCTCGTCGGGTTCCGTCTCTTCGCGCAGGGCGTGGTCGAACATCCGATCGGCGGCAGCTTCCAGGGCTTCCTGGGCCTGCCGTTCGCGACGACCTGGACCGACGCGCTTCGCGGCACGGTCGGCTCTTCCTGAGCCTCGGAGCCCGTCGCCGCTACGCTCTGGGCCATGCGGTCGTTCGCCGGAACGTTGGTCACCGCGGGCCTCTTGCTCGTCGCGCTCGCCGGGCCGGCACGCGCGCAGGAGCGGCTCGACGTGCTCGTGCTCTACGCCGACGACTGGCGGCACGACACGCTCGGTTCTGCGGGCCATCCGGTCGTCGAGACGCCGAACCTCGACCGGCTGGCGCGAGACGGCGTGCGCTTCACGCGCAACTGCGTGACGACGTCGATCTGCGGGGTCAGCCGCGCGACGCTGCTGACCGGCCAGTGGATGTCGCGCCACGGCTGCCGCGCGTTCGGCCCGTTCCGGACGCCGTGGGCCGAGACGTATCCGGGGCTGCTGCGCGCGAACGGCTACCACACCGGCCACGTCGGCAAGTGGCACAACGGCGCGTTCCCGGCCGAGCGCTACGACGTCGGCACGGCCTACCACGGCCGGCACTGGTATCCGGACGGCGAGGGCGCGCGCGTGCACGTGACGGCGCGCAACGAGCGCGACGCGCTCGCCTTCCTGCGCGAGCGGCCGGCCGACCGGCCGTTCTGCCTGACGGTCGCGTTCTTCGCCGCGCACGCCGTCGACCACGACCCCGACCAGTTCCTGCCGCAGCCGGCGAGCATGGCGCTCTACGAGGACGCCGAGATCCCGGTGCCGCCGAACGCGACCGACGCGTCGTGGCGCCGGCTGCCGCCGTTCTTCACCGAGGAGAACGAGGGCCGGCGGCGCTGGCACTGGCGCTTCGACGAACCCGCGAAGTACCAGCGCATGATGAAGAACTACCTGCGGCTCGTGACCGAGGTCGACGCCGCGTGCGGCCGCATCCTCGCCGAGCTCGAGCGGCAGGGCGCGCTCGAGCGAACGCTGGTCGTGTTCACCACCGACAACGGCTACTACCACGGCGAGCACGGCCTCGCCGACAAGTGGTACGCGCACGAGGAGAGCATCCGCGTGCCGCTGATCGTGCGCGACCCGCGCCTGCCGGCGGAGCGGCGCGGCAGGACCCACGACGCGCTGACGTTGAGCGTCGACCTCGCGCCGACGATCCTCGCCGCGGCCGGCGTCGAGGCGCCGGCGGGCATGCAAGGGCGCGACCTCGCGCCGCTGTATCTCGAAGACGAACCGCCGCCGTGGCGCGACGAGTTCTTCTACGAGCACCCGACCCTGCGCGACGCGACCTTCATCCCGGCGTGCGAGGCGCTCGTGCAGCGCGACTGGAAGTACGTGTTCTGGCCGGAGCACGACGTCGAGCAGCTCTTCGACCTGGCGGCCGACCCGCGCGAGGAGCAGGACCTCGCCGGCGACCCGGCGCACGCCGAGCGCCTCGACGCGCTGCGCGCGCGCTTCCGCGCGCTGCGCGCCGCCGCGAAGTAGTGGGCTACTTGTGGGACGCGCGGCGGGCCTTCTGCATCGCGACCATGCACTCGCCGAGCGCCCGGCCGACCTCGAAGTAGGTCTCGTTCTGCTCGTAGCGGGCCGCGTGCGCGGCGTTCCGGTCCTTGTGGCCCTGCCACCAGACGAAGCCGGCGATCTCGTGGCCGCGGCCGGCCGTCGTAACGCCGGGGAGAACGTGCCGAGGCCCGCGAGCACCGCGCGCCCGTCGCGCACGGAGTCGTCGTAGTCGTTTCCCGTCGGCGCCGGCGAGCATGCGGGCCCTCGTCGTCTCGCCGGCGCCGTTGTCGCCGACGACCGTCGATCGCGCGCCCTGCCATCGTCGTCCGCCGTTGCGTCGCGGCCGCCGTGCGGGTGTGCGGCGGGGTGTCGCGGCTCGCGCTGCCGGTCGTCGCCGGCGGCTGCCCCATCCGGCCGGGCCCCGGCGCTCAGATGCCGTCGCGCTTGAGGTCGGCGGCCGAAGCGACGTCGGCGACCGTGCCCGGCGGGTGCTCGTAGTTCCCCGGGTCGTCGTAGTCCTTGATCCCCTCGCGTACCTTCAACGTCGTGACCATGCCGCCCATGGTGATGTAGCCGAAGCCGCCCGTACCGCCGACCATCGGCACGCTGTTCTTGGGCAACGTGTCGTCCGGCGCGTTCTCGTCGGCGCCCGGATCGACCCCCATCGTCGCGAACGACGGCATGACCTCGGCGAGCTTGGCGTCGAACACGCTCGGGTCGACCCCGGTCAGGTTCGGGATCTCGTGGCCCATCTGCGTCATGACATGGTGCGTCATGTGGCAGTGCATCGCCCAATCGCCCGGCGCGTCGGCGACGAACTCGACCGTGCGCGTCGAGCCGGTCGGCACCAGCACGGTCGTCTCCGGCCACCGGGCCGACGCGGGGACCACGCCGCCGTCGGTCGCCACGATCTCGAATGCGTGGCCGTGCAGGTGGATCGGGTGGTGGTCCATCGCGCTCAGGTTGCCGATGCGGATGCGCACCCGCTGCCCGTGCCGCACGACCATCGGCGCCGTGTCCGGGAACACCTTCGCGTTGAACGTCAACACGTTGAAGTCCTGCATCTCGTTCGGGTCGGGACGCTCGGTGCCGACGCGTACGGCCCATTCGCTGAGCATGTAGACGAAGTCGCGGTCGACCGGCGGCTCGGACGGCTGACGCGGGTGCACGACGATCATGCCCATCAGCCCCATCGCCATCTGCACCATCTCGTCGTGGTGCGAGTGATACATGAACGTGCCGTGCTGCTTCAGCGTGAACTCGTAGCGGAACGTCTCTCCGGGCTCGATCGATCGCTGCGTGAGGCCCCCGACGCCGTCCATGCCGTTGGGCAGGAACAGGCCGTGCCAGTGCACGGTCGTCGGCGCATCGAGCTTGTTCGTGACGTAGATGCGCACGCGATCGCCTTCGACGGCCTCGATGGTCGGCCCGTGCACCCGGCCGTTGTAGCCCCAGCAGTTCGCCTGCAGCCCGTCCGAGAACGTGTGCCGCACGGGTTCGGCGATCAGATGGAACACCTTGACGCCGTCGACGACCCGCCACGGCAGCGTCGCGCCGTTCGGCGTCTCGACCGGCAGGTAGTCGCGGAACGGGATGCCCGGAGCCGACGCGGGCGCGCCGGGCGGCAACGTCCGCGCGGCGGACAGCCGCGTAGCGAGGCCGGCGCCGAGACCGGCGACGGCGCTGCGGCGAAGGAACTGGCGGCGATCGTGGGTCATGGCATGCCTCCGTGGTCGGTGCCGGCGCGTGGTCGGTGCGAGCTGTCGTCGGGCATGCTGCCGGCCAGCAGCTGCCACAGGTCGATGCGCGCCAGATGCGCGTCGCGCAACGTCCTGACGTAGGCGATACGGTCGTCGATCTGCACGCGCTTCTGCGCCAGCGCGTCGAATGCGCCGATCTGCATCGCGTTGTAGACCTGCAGGGTCGCGCGCACGACCTGATCCCGGTGCGGAAGATGCGTGTCGCGATAGAAGCGCACCCGATCGGCGAGCACGGCGGCGCGCTCGCGCAGCCGGCGGGCAGCCGCGCGAACGGCGACGCCGAGCTGCACGAAGTCGCGCATGCCGGCGCGTAGCGCCGCGCGATTCCTCTCCCTTCGTGTGCTGCCGGTGTCGAACAGCGGCAGTTCGCCCTCGAGGCGCGGGCCGAAGCCCCACGTGCCCCCGGGCATGCGGATGCCGTTGGGGCCAACGATCAGCTCGGGGAACCAGCCGCGCCACGAGTCGAGCCCGGCGCGTTGTGCGAGCCCGTCCAGGCCCTGACGGTGCGCGCGCAGGTCCAGCGAGCGCTCGACCGCGCGGGCCTCGATCCGCTCGAGATCGACGCCGTCCAGCGGCTGCTCCGACGGCAGCGCGGCAAGAGACCAGACGGTGTGCGGGCCCCACAGGCCGAGCTGTTCCTGCAGGTGCTCCTTGACCGACGACGCGTCGAGTTCGGCCTCGGCGAGATCGAGACGCGCCTGGCTCTCGGCGACGCGATCCATCGCCAGCACCTGGTCGGTTGTGTTGCCCGCTGCGTACAGCTCGGCGCGAAGGTCGTGCGCGGCGACGGCAGCCGCGAGCGCCTCGCGGCGCAGCGCGACCGTGTTCTCCGCCGCGGTCGCCACGACGTGGGCGCGGCGAACCGCGGCGACGAACCCGACGAGTTCCTCGGTGATGCGCAGCTTGGCCGCTTCGAATTCGTGCTCGGCCAGTCGCTGCCGCAGCGGCAGGAAGAACAGCTCGAGGATCGGTTGCGACAACCCGAACTCGAGGTCGGTGCCGCCACCCTCGACGAAGCGCGCGTCGAGATCGAACGCCGGGTTGCGCAAGAGGCCAGCCTGCACCAGGTCGGCACGCGCGATGCCGAGCCGGTCGTACGCGGCCCGCACCGAGTGGTTGTTCAGCAGCGCGATGCGCACGGCCGCGAGTTCGTCGACCGGCGCGGCCAGCAACTCGGCCACCTCCGGGCTCGGCTGCAGCGACTCGTCGGCGTCAGGGATCGTCACGCCGATGCCGACGGCGGTGCCGAGATCGGCGGTGAGCCGGCGCTGCTCGTCCGACGGATCGAGCGACGTACAGCCGCCGGCCGCGAAGAATCCGATCCACGAGACCACGGAGATCGCGCGGCCCATGTCAGTGCCCTCGCATGCCGGCACTGGCCCTGGCCCCGGCCGGCGCCTTCGGCGTGCGGTCGGGCATCTGCAGCGCCGTGCTCGCCGCGGGGCGCGGGGCCTCGGCGGCCGCCGGGGATGCGGGGTGCTCCGGCGGCGGGTCGGGCATCGGCGGCGCGGTCGCGCAACCCGAGAACAAGAGCGCCACGATCGCGGCGCAGCGGGCGAGCCGGGCGGACGCCGGACGAGCCGTCCGAGGAGCCCTCATCGCCCGTCCTTCTGGTCGGCGCCCCCGGCGGCCTTCGCGCCGTCCACCGGCTCGGTGCGGTGCTCGTGCTTCGGCTTCGGCGGCTGCGCCGCTGCGATCTTGCGCGCCCTTCCGAGCACGGCGGCGGGGTCGGCGGCGACGTCGTCGACGCGCTTCGGCGACGACAGGTGCACGATCGCGCCGTCGACGACGACGAACGCGTTCGCCGCCACCGGTTCGCCGTCCACCGGACACGTGTCGTTGCCGACGTCGACGAGGGCCGGGGACACGACCTTGGCCAGCACGGTCTGGTGGTGCTGCCGCGCGGCAGAGATGCAGCCGGCGCAGCACACCTTGAACCGGTATGCCTGCAGCGTGACCGCGACCGCGTGCTCGCCGATCGGCTCACCGGACACCGGGCAGGTCTCGTTGGCGACCGCTTCGACCACCGGGTACGCCGTCTTGTGCGCCGCCTCGACGTTGGCGAGGATTTTCTTGTAGCACGGCTTGCAGCAGACCCAGAAGCGACCGACCTCGGTGTCGACGAACAACGGCATCGACACCCTCTTGCCCATGATCGGACACGTAGGGTTGGGGAAGCTCGGCACGTCGACCCGCGGGGCGGCTTGCGCGGACAGGCCGAGGGCCAGCGACAAACAGCACAGGAAACGCAACATCAGGGACTCCAGCTGAAGAAGAACGGCGCCGGCGGCAGGCCGGCACGACACGACGCTGACGGAGACGACGTCGGCGCGTTACAGCAGGAGCGGCAGATTGCGTGCGCGGCCGGGTGGTCCTCGCACCGGCTCCACGCCCGCCCGGTGGCGAGCGTGCACGGGCCGCGCCTCGCCGGGCCAGCGCACGACGGGCGCCGGCCGCGGCCCTGCTTCAGGCTGGGGACCCTGGTGCGGCGGCGTGCGATCGGTCAGATCGTCCGGCAGCGCGACGAACGAGCAGCCGGAACACGCCGGCCCGTTCTCGCCCGACGGTGCATGCCCGGTGCTGGCGCCTTCGCTGCAGCACGAGGCACCGGACGTCGTCGACGGCCCGGCAGCGCCCGCGGCGCAACACGCGAGCGCCGGGCAGCGACACGTGCGCAGCACGACCCCGGCCGGCAACAGGAGCGCCGGCAGCAGGAGCAGCAGCAGGACCAGGCGGGCAGGCCACATCGGAGCGGCGCGGAGCATAGGATCGGGCAGCCCGGCTGCAAGCCGAGGAGGCCAGCGCCCGCCTCTACGCACGACGGCCCGATCCCGGCTCCGGCGGCGGCCGCCCTTTCGCCGGTTCGACCGCCCCCGTATCGTCTACGGCGTTCGGGCGTATCCCGCGCCCGCGACCGATGACGTCCCCGTCCCGTACCGCCCGCGTCCTGCTGTGCACGATCGCCGTGCTGCTGCAGGTCGCGCTGCTGCCGGGCGTCGACCGGCTGCGCTGCGTGCTGCGCACC
>CALKYL010000262.1 GCA_938003515.1 uncultured bacterium | reverse complement strand
TCTTCGAGCGGCACGTCGGGCACCAGCAGCGAGCTGGCGCCGGCGGCGACCGCGTCGCGGCAGAAGCGCGCCGAGCAGCGTGCGTGCACCAGGTTGCCGTAGACGAGCAGGTTGGCCGGCGTCTCCGGGCACGCGGCGCGCACGCGCCGCAGCACCTCGAGCGCGCCGTCGGTCGACACGCCGGCGCGGCGCGCGCGTTCGCCGGCTGCCTGCACCGCCGGTCCGTCGGCGCTCGGGTCCGCGTAGGGCATGCCGAGCTCGAGCATCGTCGCGCCCGCGTCGACGAGCGCGCGGCACAGCGCGACCGAGGCGTCGGGGTCGGGATCGCCGAGCATCAAGAACGGGCTGAGGTGGCGCGTCGTGCCCGCCAGCGCGGCGTCGAGCAGCGCGCGGCTCATCGCGGCACCTCCGTCGCGGGCAGCCTCTGCTGCAGGGTCGCGAGGTCCTTGTCGCCGCGCCCCGACAGGTTGACGACGACGGCGCTGCCCGCCGGCAGGAGCCCCGCGTCGACCGCGCGAAGGCACAGCGCCAGCGCGTGCCCGGTCTCGATCGCCGGCAGGATGCCTTCGCGCCGGCACAGCTCGGACACGGCCGCGAGCGCCGCCGCGTCCTCGACGGCGTGGTAGCTCGCGCGGCCGGTGTCGCGCAGGAACGCGTGCTCCGGGCCGACGGCCGGGTAGTCGAGCCCGGCGGCGACGCTGTGGCTGTCGCGCACCTGGCCGTCCGCGTCCTGCAGCACGTAGCTGCGCGCGCCGTGCAGCAGCCCCGGCGTGCCCGCGCTGAGCGTCGCGCCGTGCCGGCCGCTGGCGAGCCCTTCGCCGCCCGGCTCGGCGCCGAACAGCCGCACGCCCGCGTCCTGCACGAAGCCCGCGAACAGCCCGATCGCGTTGCTGCCGCCGCCGACGCACGCCATCGCCGCGTCGGGCAGCCGGCCGAGCAGCGCCCGGCACTGGGCGCGGGCCTCGCGGCCGATCGGCGCGTGCAGGTCGCGCACCAGCGACGGGAAGGGGTCCGGCCCGCAGACCGTGCCGAGCACGTAATGCGAGTCGTCGACGCTCGCCGCCCAGTCGCGCAGCGCCTCGTCGATCGCCTCCTTCAGCGTCGCCGCGCCGGTCGCGACCGGCACGACCTCGGCGCCGCACAGCAGCATGCGCTGCACGTTCGGCGCCTGCCGCTCGACGTCGCGCGCGCCCA
>CALKYL010000261.1 GCA_938003515.1 uncultured bacterium | reverse complement strand
AACGAGAGCGACCGCACTTAGACCTCCGGGGCGGCGCAGTGTAGCCGCCCGACGGCCAACGACCACTCGCCGGCGCCGGCGACGACCGCCGACGCCGTTACGGCCATCGGCGCGCCGACTATGCGGCGTGCCGATCGCGCGGTCCCTTCGCGGCCGGCGCTCCACGAGACCGAGGACATCCGCATGCGCTCCGTCGTGACCGTCATCTTCGCCGCCGCCGCCGCCGTGGGCACGGCCCCTGCCCAGGACATGCTCGGAGTGACCTACGGCGGCACCGTCTGGGCCGTCGATTCCCGGACCGGGGTGGGCACGCCGGTCGCGGCCGGTCTGTTCGGCCACGACTGCCTCGCCCGCGACGAGAACGGCGATCTGTGGACGATCGGCCGCACGCTGCTCGGCACGCCGGCGTACTTCCTGACGCGCCTCGATCCGAGCTCGCTCGAGCTCGAGATCGTCGCCCCCGCACGAGACACCCGCGCGCTCGCGGACGCGGGCAACGGCGAGCTGTTCGCGATCGAGTTCGTGCCGGGCAACGGCCAGCTGTTCCGCATCGACACGGCGACCGGTGCGCGCACGTTCGTCGGCGCGACCGGCGTCGACATCGAGGGTCTGGCCGTCCGCGAGGGCGTGCTCTACGCGTGGAGCACGAGCCACGGGCTCGGCGTGCTCGATCCGGGCACCGGCGCGTTCGCCGACGTCGGCGGGCCGGGGTCGAACGACATCCGCTGGCTCGCGGTGCGCGACGACGGAGAGCTGGTCGGCGGCGAGACGGGCTGGTTCGTGATCGACCCGTTCACGGGCACGGCGAAACGCTACGCGCAGGGCAACGTCGCGCTGCGCGGCGCCGAAGCGAGCGGCATGGTGCTGCCCTACGGCCAGGGCTGCGGCGGCGTCGCGCTGCGCGCAGCCGGCTCGCTGCGCGCCGGCAGCCTGCTGACGACGCTGTCGACCGGCTACCCGTCGACCGGCGCCACCGTCGGCCACGCCGGCGCGCTGCTCGTCGGAAGCAGCCGGACGGAGTTCCAGAACGTGCCGTTGCCGCTGCTGCTCGACCCGCTGCTCGGCACGACGGGCTGCTCGCTCTACACGAGCATCGACAACGCCGTGCTCGGCTTCACCACCGGCGGCGTCGCGCCGAGCTTCTTCTACCCCGTGCAGCTGCCGGCGTCGGTCGCCAACCGGACGTTCTTCGTGCAGCACGCGGGGTTGAGCGTGACGGGCGCGAGCTGGTGGAGCAACGGCCTGCTCGTGCGGGTCGGCAGGTGAGACCCACCGGCCGGGCGCGCTCGCGCGCTCCGAGCCGACCGGCCCAAGCGCGACGCGGGCGAGCACTGCGGATCTTCATACGGGCTCCTTCGCGGCACCCCGGCGGCGACCGCGGGCGCGACCACGATGCCGGCGTGGATGGCCAGGACCTCACGATGTGGCGGCCGCACGACAACTTGCGTCGAACGACCGGTCCGCGGTGAACGACCGGTCCGCGGTGGATGACGCGCCGCGGAACGCGCCCTGCCCGTGACGGTCGGCCGCACGGGTGCGGCCGCCGCCGAGGCGGCGAAGCCCCGCTACCATCGCCACTTCCCGTCTCGCTCCCCACTCTCGAGGAGTCTCCATGCCGACTCGTGCCGCGCGTGCGTATGCACGCGCCGTCTCCGTCTCCGTCTCGGTGCTGCTCGCGCCCCTGGCCCGCGCGCACCATCCGCACGATCCCGTCGAGGTCGTCGCGGTGTCCCCGGACTTCGCCAACGACCGGACGCTGATCTGCGCGTCGCCGTGGGGTTCGATGAACCTCTTGCTGATCAGCCGCGACGGCGGCCTCACGTGGCGCGCGATGCACAACGGGCTGCGCGGCAACACCTACAAGGCCGTCGCGTTCGCGCCGGACTGGGCGGTGACCGGCACGGTCTACGTCGGCACCAGCGACGGCGGCTTCCAGGTGTCGACCGACTTCGGCAACAGCTGGTCGGCGCCGCCGCCGAGCCTGCCGGGCGGCATCTACGACATCGAGGTCGCGAAGCTGAATCGCGCCGGCAAGCACGCGCTGTTCGTGAACCGCAACGGCTGGCAGCTGTTCCGCACCGACGACCGCGGCGCGTCGTTCCAGCAGCTGCCGCTGCCGAACAACGGCGCCGGCATCACCTCGATCGGCGTGTCGCCGGCATTCGACGTCGACCGGCTCGTGATCGTCGGCACCGACGACAGCCGCATCCACGTCTCGCGGGACGGCGGCCTGACGTGGAGCAGCGGGGCGGCCCCTGCCCCGGTCCGGGACATCGAGATCTCGCCCAACGTGCTCCAGGACCGCGTCGCGTGGCTCGCGACGTGGGGCGCGGGCGTCGTGACGACGCTGGTGCCCGCGACCGCGACGTCGCCGCCGACCTACGCGCCGATCAGCACGATTCCGGATGCGTTCGTCAACGACGTCGACCTCGTCGTGCCGCCGAACGGCCAGACGCCGCTGTTCGTCTACGCGGCGACCAGGACGCTCGGCCTGTTCGGATCGATCGACTCCGGGGCGAACTGGCTCCTGCTGCCCGTGCCCGTGCACGTCTCGGCGCAGAGCGACAACCACTTCCAGTGCGTGACGGTCTCGCCGAACTGGTTCCTCGACGGCAGGGTCTACTGCGGCACGTTCGAGGGCATGGTGCTGGGCACCGACTACGGGCTGTCGTGGTTCGAGACGCTGATCAACCGCACGCGCATGGGCCGCGGCGTCGTGCTGTCGCCGAACTACCCCGTCGACCAGACGGTGTTCGTCGGCGGCTACGGCCAGGCGATGCTGCGCAGCCGCGACCGCGGCGCGACCTGGCAGACGGTCGGCGCCGAGTTCCGGGGCGGCAGCATCTACGAGATCGAGGTGTCGCCGACGTTCGCCAGCGACCAGATCGTCATGGGCGGCGTGATCTTCGGCGTGCGCGTGTCGAACAACGGCGGCGACAGCTGGACCAAGGTCGACTTCCCCTTCGTACCAGGGCAGCCCAACCCGCACGGGACCGGCGAGTTCGTGATCCGCGACATCGCGTTCTCGCCGGCGTTCGCGACCGACGGCCGGGTCTATGCGCTCTCGGAGATGGGCGTCGTCTACGGCTCGGCCGACCGGGGCGTGACGTGGAGCGTCACCGTGCAGCAGCCGATCCAGGAGCCCTACACGCGCACGATCGTGCTGTCGCCGAACTACGCGACCGACAGCACGATGTTCGTCGCGGGCCCCGGCCTGTTCGTGTCGCTCAACGGCGGGCAGACCTTCGCGAAGACCTACGGCGGGCGCATCGTCGAGGACGCGCTCGCCGTGCCGCCGGACTTCGCCACGACCGGTGAGTTCTACGCGGCGGTATCGGGGGTCGGCTTCGTGATCCTCGACAACTACGGGCTGACGTCGACCGCGTCGAACACCGGCCTCGACGGCTACCTGCCGACGGCGATCCGGGTCTCACCGGACTTCGTCAACGACTCGACGATCTTCGCGATGACGTCGGGCGGCGGCCTCTACGTCTCGACGAACCGCGGCCAGAGCTGGGCGCCGGCCGGCGTGCCGACGCAGCTGACCGGCAACGCCCGCGCGCTCGCCGTGTCGCCCGACTACGCCAATGACCAGACGGTGTTCGCCGGCGTCTTCGACGGGCACATCCGTTCGACCGACGGCGGCGCGACCTGGCAGCTCGCGACGAACTACGAGTCGTACGACGACAACCGCGACCCGTGGCGCTTCCAGAGCGCGTGGACCCAGGCGTGGTCGCCCGGCAACCTCATCTACGGACACCGCCGGTCGGCCCAGCCCGGCGATCGCGCGTCGCTGCCGTTCGACGGGACCGGCGTGCGCCTGCACGGCGTCGTCGGACCGGACCGGGGCCGCGCGCGCATCTGGATCGACGGCGTCGCGGCGACCGTCGTCGACACCTATGCGCCGACGCCGAAGGGCTTCACGCAGGTGTTCGAGGTGCAGAACCTGCCGGCGGGCCTGCACTGGCTCGAGGTCGAGGTGCTCGGCACCGCGAACCCGGCGTCGACGGGCGTCTGGGTCGGCGTCGACGAGGCACAGGTCTTCTTCTGACGGCCGCGCCCAGCCAGGGTGCGCGGAGGGCCACGTCAGGTCATGCCGAACATCGCGTCGAAGCGGCCGGGCAACTCCAGCCAAGAATAGGGCGGCACCTGCTTGCTGCCCGGCCGCTGGAGTTCTTCACGGACGGCGTCCACGACTGGCCGAACCAAGTCGCGCCACCACGGCCAGATTGAGGAATAATACTGCTTCAGCAGCTCTCGGTCGGCGATGCCCTGGTCGCAGGCGTAGAGCCATTGCATCCAGAGTGTCAGCTGCGCCCAAAGACAGTGCGCATCCCTGTCACCGTTACGGGAGCCCGAGGTCCCCGGCTCCTCGTCTGCGCTCCTGCCGAAAGCCTCGTCGAAGCCGACGATCGGATACTCGTGGGTGCACGTGCGCACCAACATGCGCAGATTGTCTGTGCTCTGGTTCGCGATGCGGAGGCAGTTGTAGGCCGCGATGGCGCGTTCGTATCCCTGAGGACTCGCCGCTTCCTTCACCAAGTCCATGCTGAGGCGGCACCGGCTGCCTTCATGACTCTGCTGCAAGAGAGCCAGTTGCGCAGACAGCGCTGAAGCAGACTCTTGCTGCGCAATTCGGGCCTCGACGATGTCCCGCCGCTGCAGCAGGATCGTGACGATCAACCCCGCGAAGGCAAGTCCTGAGAACAGGGCATTCAAGACACCAAAGGCATCCCCGAACACGCCGTACGCCGGCACGGATCCCGGGGCGACGGAGCTGACCTTGTAGGTCCAATACAACCAAGAACCGCCTACTGCGACGAATGCCGCGCACACGCAGAGCGCGGACGCGTTTCGCATCGCGGCCGAGCGCCAGCTCTTTGCGTTTCCGTTCACGGCGGACCAGCTACTTCTTCGCCGCCTTCTTCTTGGCGGCCTTCTTCTTGGCGGCCTTCTTCTTCGTCGCCTTTCGCTTCGCGGCCTTCCGCTTCGCGGCCTTCTTCTTGGCTACAGCCATCACGCTCCTCCTTCTCGGCCATGCGGGTCGGCTGGGCACCGATGGCCCACCGACCTGGTGATGGGCGAAGCCTAGCAGCTCGCACGGCCTGATGCACCCGCTCATCGAGCGTGCGATAGGCCGAGGCGCATGCGGAGTACCGGCGCCTCGCCGGGACGCGCACTCAGAGCGTGCGCGTCTGCGTCGGCGCCGTCAGCACGAGACCGACCGGACCCACCGCGACGGCCTGCAGGAAGACGTCGCGGTGCCGCGCCGCGACGGTGCCGGGCACCGCCAGGCTCCAGCTGCCGAGGCCGAGGCCGTCGAGCTGCAGCACGGCGACCAGGGCCGCGGTCGGCGTCAGCACGAAGGCGCCGTCGAACGCGGGCGCGGGCTCGTAGCCGAACGCGAGGTCGGCGGCGAGGCCGACGAGCTGGCCCGGGGCGCCGTCGACCTGCACCTGCATCGTGCCGCCGGCGGCGATCGCGGCCGGTGCCGCGAGCCCGGGCCGCACGCGGATCGGCGTCGCGGCGTTGTCGACGCGACCCGTCAGCGCGCAGCCGCTCGCGAAGCGCACGTGGCCCCGCGCCGCGTAGCCGTCGTCGCCGAACAGCCAGCTGCCCCAGCCGCCCGGTGTTCCGACCAGTTCGCCAGCGAGCACGATCGCGAGGCTGCCCGTGAACGCCCCCACCGCGTCGCCGCCGTCGCCCCCGACGATGTTGCCCTGGCTGGCGGAGCCGCCGACGACCTCGACGCCGGCGAGCACCGCGTGCGAGCCGTTCTGCAGCCGCACGCCGGTCTCGCCGCGGTTGCCGGAGCTCGGGAACGTGCTGACGTCGACGCCTCCGACGAACCTGCCGCCGACGAGCACGGCGCGCGCGGCGTCGAGCAGGGCGCCGGCGCCCCCGGAGCTCGTGCCGGCCTGGCCGAGGAACGTGCCGCCGCGCACGTAGACGCCACCGCAGTCGCGGATCTCGAGCCCGGGCCGCCCGACCGTCGTCTGGAAGGCCGGCCCGAACTCGTCGAGGTCGACCAGCAGCACCGCGCCGGCGCACGCGCGCACCGAGACCGACGAGACGCCGCCCTCGCGCTGCACGCGGAAGCCGGCGACGCGCGCCCGTTCGCCGGCCGGGACTCCGACGACCTCGACGGTCGGTACGACCGCCGCGGCGACCGCCTCGACGTCGACGCCGCGGTCGACGACGAACGCGCTGTAGGTGTGCGCGCCCTGCACGACGATGCGATCGCCCGGCTGCGCCGCCGCGATCGCCGGTGGCACGTCGAGGAAGTGTCCCCCGCCGCCGGCGTCGACGACCCAGGTCGTCTGCGCGGTCAGCGCCGCGGACAGCAGGAGCGAACACATGCGGATCGACGTCGTCATCGCGGACTCCGGGGCCGAGCGTCCGCGCGTCCCGCACCGGAAACGCGGAACCCTGCGAGCCCGATGTCCATCATCGCGCCGAGGCGGGATGCGACCATGCGCACACGGTCGCAGACGCAGGGCGCGTCGTGGGGCGAACGCGACCGTCGGCCCGGACGAGGCGCGCCTCGCCGCGGTTCGGGCGTTCGGAGGCCGCGCGACTGGCCCGCGACCGCCGCCCGATGCTAGCCTTCGGCCCGGTACGCCATGGCAGGGTCGAACCCCAACGACGACGACCGGCGCACGCACGAGACCCCCGGAGGACCGTTGCGCGGCGGCGACCCGGACGCGCGCACGCGACGCACCCCCGGCGGCACGCCGGAGGACGACGACGCGATCGCCCGGACCGCCCCGACGCGGGCGACGCCGGACGTCGGCCGCGCGATCGGCGGCAAGTACGTGATCGTGCGGCGGCTCGCCGAGGGCGGCTTCGGCATCGTGTTCGAGGGCTACTACACGATCCAGGGCAACCGCATCCGCGTCGCGATCAAGATGCTGAGCCCGAGTCGGCACCAGGATCGGGCCGCCGCCGTGCGGTTCGACGAGGAGGTGCGCACGCTGTGCCAGCTGCTGCACCCCAACATCTGCCGCGTGATCGACGGCGGCATCGACGAAGCGACGAGTCGGCCGTTCCTCGTCATGGACTACGCCGACGGCGGCAGCCTGAAGGGCAAGCTGCGCGAGGCGGGCGGCCGGATCGACCCGGCGACGGCGCTGCGCTGGCTCGAGGAGGCCGCGCGCGGGCTGCTCGCCGCGGAGCAGAACGTCGCGAAGGACGGCACGCCGGCGCCGGTGCATCACCGCGACGTCAAGCCCGAGAACCTGCTGCTGCAGCAGGGTCGTGTGGTGGTCGCCGACTTCGGCGCCGCCAAGCTCGGCGGGCGCACACAGGCCGTGACGAGCGAACTGGTGCCGCCGCTGTGGACGCCGGAGTACGGCAGCCCGGAGCAGGGCCTCGAGGGCTTCGCCGATCACCGCAGCGACATCTACGCGCTGGGCGCGACGTTCTTCCACCTGCTGACCGGCCAGCTGACCAACGTGCGCGTCGAGGGCAAGGACAAGACCTCGAGCAAGCCGCCGCCGGACGACGCGCCGCGCGTGCCGACGCGCTTCCGGCGCGCACACGACCCGTGCGCCATCCGACCCGAGGTCCCGAGAGAGCTCGGCGCGATCGTACGCCGCATGACCGAACCCGAAGCGGACGACCGCTACCAGTCGTTCGCCGAGGTGCTGGCCGACATCGAGAAGCTCAAGGCCGCGCCGGTCGCGCGGTGGCCGAAGATCCTGCTCGCGGCGGTCGGCCTCGCCGCGCTGACGGTCGGCGGGCTCGAATACGCCGGCGTCACCAGCCTGTTCGCCCAGCGGGGCGAACGCGCCGAGACCGTGCGCGAGCTGCGCGAGACGTCGGCCGCGCTCACAGAGCGCGTCGCGGTGCTCCAGCAACAGGACCTCGAGCTGTTCGGCAACCTCGCCGCCCGGCTCGCCGCGATCGACGCCGACCTCGAACGCAGCCGCGCGTGGCTCGCGAAGCTGCCAGCCTCGATCGAGCCGGACCAGTCGCCCGCGCGGCCGGCCGGCCTCGTGCCGCTGCGCGACGTCGCGCGCCGCGCGGAGCAGCTCGCCGAGGACGTGACGGCGCACGTCGAGGTGCGCGACGCCATGCGGCGGCTCGCGGTCGCCGTCGAGGGCATCGCCACCGCCGACGCGGAAGGGCGGCTCGCCGAGCTCGAGACGAAGATCGACGGACTGCGGGACCCGAGCGGCCTGCGGCGCGAGCGCAGCCGCATCGCGCAGCGCGTCGCGGAACTCCAGCGCGGCCGCGAGACGCCGGTCGACGCGCTCGAGCAGCGGCTGGCGGCCGGCGACTTCGACGCGATCGAGGCGGCGAGCGCGGAGCTCGTCACGAGCTGCGAGACGCTCGGCGAGACCGGGCTCGCCGAGCGCGTGCGACGCGCGACGGCGCTCGCCACGACGGGCCGCGCGCTGCGGGAACGCCTGCCCGAGTGGTCCGCCTGGCGCACCGGCGCCGACGACGCCGAGGCGCGCCTCGCGGCGCTCGCGCGGGCGTCTCGCGAACTCGGCGACCTGCGAGGCGAACTCGACGACGAACGGCTGCGCGCGTGGTTCGACGCGGAGGCGGCTGCGCGTCGCATGCGCTGGGCGGGCGCCGCGGGCGAAGCGGTCGGCGCCGAGGTCGAGGCCGTCAACGAGGCGATCCGGGTCTTCGGCGAGGCGGACGCGACCGACGAGGCCGAACGCGCCCGCCTCGAGGCGCTGCGCCCGCGCGTCGTGCGACTGCAGGAAGCGCTGCTCGACCTCGCGCGCAGCACGGAGTGGAGCGACCCGCGCATCGCGGCGGCGCTCTTGCGCCAGGTCGCGGCGATCCCCGCCCCCCCGCCGGAGCCTGGACCCGGGGTCCGGCCCGACCTGCCGCCGCTGCCCGAGGGCTGGCCGGACGAACGCTTCGCCGCGCCGCCCGGCATCCGATCCCTCGCGCTTGCGGCCGAAGACCCGACGAGCGCCCGGCTGTATCCGGCGCAGTTCCTCGAGCGGGCGCAGCGAGAAGGACTGCGGCTCTGGTACTTCGACGCCAGGAGGGACCGCGAGGGCGCGCGGGTCTACATGGCCTTCTGCGCGAGCGAGTCCGGCGACCGCGCCGCGCTGATCGACATCCATCCGGTGACGCTCGCCGAGATCGGGGTCGACACCTACCGCACCGTGACCGTGCAGTACCTCGCGGGTTCGTTCGTGCGGGACCGCGGGCGCGAGTCGCTGCAGACGATGGCCGTCGACACCAGCCAGGCGATCGCCGAGTCGTTCGCCGGCGCGGTCTCCGCGGCGATCGGCGCGCGGCTGCAGCTGCCGCCGGAAGGCCACCGCGACTGGCCCGCAGCGCGACCGTTCGGTGAGATCGAGGTGCCCGCGCCGCGAGCCGGCGTCTACCCGCGCGTCGCGCTGCCGACGGACGACGTCTCGACCGGCGGTCTCTGCTATCTGCGCGCCGGCGTGCGGGAGTGGACCGAGGGCGGCCCGGTCGGCGTCTCCCTGGTGCCGGGCGAACAGAAGGACACGCCGCGGCGGCGGGACAGCGGCTTCCGTCTGGCCGTTGTGCTGTCGCGGCGCGGCGAGTAGCGTCGCGCGTCTGGGGATCCCGGAAGACGACGTCCGGGAGCGAGCCCGCCAACAAGCCATGCCGCACATCCGCCAGCGCCTCGTCCGCCGCCTGCGTGGCTCCCACCGCGCGATCGCGCTCGTCGCCGTGCTCTCGGGCGCGGGCTGTTCGACCGCCGCCGACGTCGACGCCTTGCGCGACACGCCGCCGGCACCGCTGGTCGTGCTCGTCGACTGGGATTCGCAGAGTCCGGCGACGGTCGAGCTGCGCTACGCGGAGACGGCCACGTCCGCGACGACGGCGGAGCTCGGCGAGCTGCTCGCCGCCGAACTGCGCCTGCTCGACGCGAGCAGCCGCGTGTGCACGCGCAGCGATCTCGGCGACGCCGAACCCGACCTGCGGCTCACCTTCCGCCCGCAGGAGGCGATCGCGTTCGAGCACGTCGGCACCGCGCGCTTCGTCGCCGCGGGTGGCCTGTGGCTCGTCACGTGGATCGGCGGGCTGCTCGTCGACGACTCGACCTACAGCGTCGCGAGCATGCGGGCGAGCTGCCGCTACACGGTCGGCGACGAATACGTCGACCGCGACCTCGTCGGCGAGGAGTTCGACCTGAGCTTCCTCGAGCGCAACGACCTGTTCAGCTGGCCGGGCCTGCAGTCGCTCGTGCTGCCGCCGTTCTGGACGACCGACCAGCTCGACACGACGACCGACGCGCTCAAGCGCGCGGCGGTGCGGGTCGTCGCCCGCCAGGTCGCGCGCGAGCTGAAGACCGGTTTCGAGCAGCTCGCCCCGCAGCAGTTCCGCTGCTCGGTGACGCTGGTCCGTCCCGGGCAGAACGGCGTCGTCGTCACGGGCCGCGCGCTGCCGATCGAGCTCTTGATCGCGTGCACGGCCATGGATCCGGTCAGCTCGGTGGTCGCGTCGGTCAACGGCGGCGCGCCCCAGCCGCTGGACCTGCAGGACGCGGGCCTCGGCGAGAAGCGGGCGTCCGGAAACCTGACCGGCCTCGATCCGACGCGCGCCAACTGGGTGCGGCTGACGATCCTGGCCGACAAGGAATACACGCGCACCCTGCGGCTCGGGCCGCAGGACGGGCGGTAGCGCACCGGCGCATCCGTCGGGTCAGGGAGCGCGCGTCAGCGTCGCGCCCGTGCCCGACAGCACGTCGACCCGCTGGCTGCCCGACACGACGAGGTCGGGGATGCCGTCGCCGTCGAGGTCGTCGAGCGCGACGTCGAAGCGCGCGCCCGCCGGACTCGTCAGCGGGAACACGGCCGGCGCGCCGAACGTGCCGTCGCCGCGGCCGTTCGCGCCCTGCCCGAGCAGCACGGCGGCGCTGGTGTCGGCGGCGTCTTCGCTGATCGTCGCCACGTCGAGGATGCGGTCGCGGTCCAGGTCGGCGACCGCGAGGATCCAGGGTCGCCGCAGCGCGGTGCGCGGGATCGAGGTCTCGATCGGCGCTCCGAAGGCGCCGGTCGGCCGGCCCGTGCCGTCGACCTGGCCGGGCAGGATCGCGATCGTCGCGACCTCCGTCG
Organism: uncultured bacterium; assembly: GCA_938003515.1. The sequence continues at coordinate 1,739 of CALKYL010000261.1, read as the reverse complement.
GCAGCGAGATGAACTGCTGGCCGTTGGCGATCGCGAGGTCGAGCACGCCGTCGCCGGTGAAGTCCCCGATCACGACGTCGCTCGGCCGGCGGTCGGCCGCGGTCGGGATCGCGGCGCTGGTCGCGATCGCGCCCTGTGCCGTCAGCTGGAAGCCGGCGACCGTGCCGTTGGTGTTCCGGAAGACGGACACGGTGCCGAGGTTGATGTCGGTCACCGCGAGGTCCGGACGGCCGTCGTCGTCGAGGTCGGCGGCCGCGATCGCGAACGCAGTCTGGCCGCCGAGCACGACCGGTCCCGCGACGTTCGCCTGCGGGAACGGGTTCGACGCGTTGCCGCCGTTCCTGATCAGCGTCAGCCGCGGCGGCGTGAAGTGCGCGAGCGCGAGGTCGGGGCGGCCGTCGCCGTCGTAGTCGAGGATCGCGACCCCGCGCGGCCGGTCCGGCACGTTGACGGACTTGCGGTCGTATTGGCCGCCGGGGGTCGCGAGCAGCACGTCGAGCCGCGACGTGACGTTGTTGCTCGCGACGACGACGTCGACCAGACCGTCGGCGTTGACGTCCGCCGCGGCGTCGGCCTGCGGCACGTCGTCGGACAGGTCGACGAGCTCCGTTCGTGTGAACACGCCGTCGCCCTGTCCGCGCGAACCGCGGTTGGAGAATCGAAGGAACTCGCCGTTTCCGAGCTGCTGCGAAGTGATCCCGATGTCGGGCACGCGGTCGCCGTCGAGATCGTCGAGCACCAGCGCGAACGTCGTCGCGCCCGCGACGTCGACGGTGCTCGCCGCGCCGAAGCCGCCGTCGCCGACGCCGACGACGCCGTAGCCGGTGAAGGTGCGCACCACGTCGCCGGCGCCGTCGAGCAGCACGAAGTCGGGCAGGGCGTCGCGGTCGAGGTCCGCGACGACGCCGCTTCCGAGGCCCGTCGTCGTCAGCCCGCCCGGCACGGCGTCGCTCGGCTGCCCGAGCGTCACGCCGCCGTTCGGGTCGTCGACCGTCGGGACGAGCACGACGCGGTCGCCGGTCCCGATGTCCACGGCCGCCAGCACGTCGTCGCGCCGATCGCCGTCGAAGTCGCCCGCGAGCAGGTCCGCCACGGCTCCGCCGACGGCGACCTCACCGCGGTTCTCGAAGCCGCCGAAGGTGTTGTTCCGCAGCAGGCGCACGCGGTCGGGGTCCGCGTCGAGCGCCATCGCGAGGTCGGTCCAGCCGTCGCGGTCGGCGTCGAGGGTCGTCAGGTGGCGGCCCGCGACGCTGATCGGCTGCGGCGGATTGGTCGAGAGCGGCGGCGAGGCGCTGCCGAGCAGCAGCACGGTGCCGGACGCGCTGGTGACGACGACGTCGGGGATCGCGTCGCGGTCGACGTCGAGCAGCGCGACGTCCTCGATCGCCGCGAACGGGCGCGTCGTGACGGCCGGCCCGATGGTGCCGTTCGCGCTGCCGTAGCGCAGCTGGAGCTCGGCGCCCGACGGCGACGTCGCCACGACGAACACGAAGTCCGGCACCGCGTCGCGGTCGAAGTCCGCGACGCGCACGTCGAGCAACGTCACCGCGCCGAGGCTGCCCGCGCCCGCCGACGAGAACGTGCCCGCGGTGTTGCCGGTCGCCCGGTCACCGTTGCCGAGCAGGACCTCGACGACGCTGCCGTAGGTGACGATCAGGTCCTCGACGCCGTCGCGGTCGAGGTCGGCCGGGGCGATCGACGTCACCGGACCCGGCAACGCGATCGCCGCCGGGCCCTTC
>CALKYL010000260.1 GCA_938003515.1 uncultured bacterium | reverse complement strand
AGCCGTTGCCGACGTGCGCCGTCGCGCCGCCGCCGCCGCCGCCGCCGCCGCCGGGCGCCCACGAGCGCGACAGGCTCAGCGACAGCGTGCAGTTGCTGCCGGAGCCGCCGCCGCCCGAACCGCCGATCAGGAAGTGCAGCGAGCTCCTGGTCAGGCCGGTGGCCGCCGGGAACGGGAACAGCTGCATGGCGTTGCCGCCGGGCGCCATCGGCCCCATGTAGGACGACGCGTTCGCGATCGGCACGCCGTTCTGCAGCACGTCGAGCACGCGCCCTTCCTGGCCGACCTCGTAGAGCCCGCCGCCGCTGCCGCCGGCCGCGGCCGACAGGCAGTACATCAGCCCCGTGGGCGGATTGACCGGGAACTGCTGGGCGCTGTTCAGGCCCGAGGTCGGGTAGAGCGACGAGCCGCGGCCGCCGGTGCCCGCGGCCGCGCCGAGGTAGGCGTGGCCCGCGATCAGCCGCACGTCCTGGCCGTTCTTGCCGTTGAACTGCCCGTTGCCGCTGCCGACGCCCTGGCACTTGTCGCCGCCGGCGCCGCCGGCGCCGCCGAAGATGCCGCCGAGGCCGCCCGGCTGGCCGGTCGACGAGGCAACGGAGATGACGTCGGTGACCGACTGACCCAGCACCTCGATGTCGCCCTGCACGTCGAGGCGGCCGGCGACCGTGATCACCGGCGGGGAGTTGCCGACGAAGCGCAGCCGCGCGTTGCCGGGCAGCACGAAGGTCGAGAAGAAGAAGCGGCCGTCGGTCACGACGAGCGACGAGCCCGTCGTCGTGTTCGAGGCCGGGATCTCGGTGTCGTCGCAGTCGAGCTCGAAGACGCGCTTGCCGTCGACGAACGTGTCGGTGTCCACCGCCAGGGCGGTGCTGAACTCGCCGTGTCGGCCGTCGCCGCCGATGGACGCGAAGGTGGCGAGGCCACCCTGCCACCGACCGGCGGACGCGTCGACGTCGAGCTGCAGCTCGTCGTCGAACTCCTCGACGATCTCGCGCTCCGTGAGCGGGACGACCTCGGTGCGGAACACGAAGGTCTGCGGCTGCGCCGGCCGGCCGGACAGGTCGGTCACGCCGTCGGTCACGCTGACCTCGACGCAGACGTTGCCGGGCAGCAGCTGCGCCGGCACGAAGGTCAGGATCGACACGCCCCGCGAGGCGTCGAAGCTGAGCGTCTGCGAACCGGACAGCACCTGCGGCTGCGAGTTCGGGTCGCATTCGAAGCCCCCGCCGACCACCGGCCGCGTGCGCCGCACGGCGAACAGCACCGGGCTCTGCGTGCCGGTCAGGAACGGGGTCGCGTCGATCAGCTCGTTGAACTCGAGCTTGATCTGCGTGTCGCGCGGCGCGCTCTGCAGCTGGGCCTGCGTCGGCGCGATCAGCTCGGCGCGCGGCGGCACGCCGTTGAGGTCGATGATGCCGAGGCTCGAGCGCAGCGTGCACGTCAGCGTGCGCTCGAACGGCTTGCCCGACGTGCTGCGCACCACCGACGGCTCGTTCTGGCCGCCGATGATCGTCATCGTGTAGGTCTCGCCCGTCGTGAAGCCGAAGAACGTCTGGCCGCCCGAGATCGACAGCGTCGGCACGAACTCGACGATGTTGCCGTTGACGAAGAACTCGCCGACCGGCTCGTCACCCGTCGGCGTGCGGAACCGGATCGACGCCGAGCTGACCGAGTTCGGATCGACCGCTTCGCTGAAGATCAGCACGACGATCTGGTTCTGCGCGATGTCGGTCGCGGCGCAGCCCGTCGACGAACAGCCGAGGTTGCAGCTCTGCAGGCACAGGACGCGCCCGGTGTCGTCGTTGGCGCACGAGAAGCCCGTGCTGCCGACCGTGCCGCCACTGCCGGAGCAGCCGACCAGTGCAAGCACAAACAGAGCAACGAGTAGCGCGAATCCTGGCCGAAGACCGACGGTCATGTGTGCTCCGTGACGGGGAGGGGTGGACACGTTCCAGGGGTGCAGAGGGGCGGACGCCGGGCGACGCCACGCGTGGCCGTGGCCCGAGGGAGGGCTGGCGGGACGAACGCAGGGACCGAGCAAGGAAACCATACCGCAGGACGGGCTGCAAGGTCGGCGCAGGCCGACGGATGGGGTGGAGGCGGGGGGATCGCCGGCAGCTGCGGACAACTTCCATGCCGAGGTCGCCCCGGTCCGGCCCGATCCGCGAACGCCGGCTGGCATGGGTCGTTACGGCGCGGCCGAGGCAGGCCGGCCGGCCCGGCCCGGGCGTTCGGGATCGCACGCCAGCGGGGTGCGGTGCAGTTCGGCACGGCGTTCCGTTCGAGATCGAACACGCCGTGACGCCCGGCGTTCGCGTCTCTACCTTCCCGACATGACGACCCAGCCCCCCCGCCCGTGGCTGCCCCCCCTGCTCGGCGCCGCCGCCGTCGCCGCGCTGGCCTTCGCCGGCTACGCCTGGTGGCGGGCCGAGCGCGCGCTGGCGGCGCAGGCCGCGGCGCTGGCCGAGGTGCGTTCGACCTTGGGCGAGGTGCTCGGCGAGGTCACCCGGGCCCGCATCGAGCAGAGCGCCGAGGGCAAGGGCCCCGCGGCGCTGCTCGAGAAGCTCGCGGTCTACGCGCCGCTCTTGTCGAACGCCCGCGTCACCGAGCCGGACTACCGGAGCGCGCAGGCGGAGATGGAGGCGATCCTGCGCGCGTTCGAGTCGATCGGCGAAGACGCGTGGGCCCCGATCACGAGCCGCCTCGAGCGACTCGACGTGAGGCGCGACTTCGACGAGATCAAGTGGCTGATGGAGGCGGCGCTGCGCGTCGACCTCGAAGCCGGCAAGCAGATCGCGCAGGACGTGCTGCTCGGCGTGCGCATGCCGAATCCGCGGCTGCGCTGGCACGCCGCGAAGCTGTTGACCGAGCGCGACCGGCCGCTCGCGCAGCAGCTGCTGCGGCGCATCCTGCTGACCGAGTCGAGCCGCGGCGTGCACGTCGACCGGGCCGCGCAGCACAACATGCCGATCCCCGACGCGGCGGCCTTCGCGACGACCGGCTTCCACAACTTCGTCGTCGCGTATCTGCGCACCGACGACCCGCAGACCGAGGACACGCTCCTGATGCTGCTCGGCCTCGTCCCCACCGCGCTGGTGCTCGGGGGCTACGCGGGAGCGCTGCGCGCGTGCATCCGCTCGCGGCTGCGGTCGCGGGACGCCCATCGCGATGCCCGCTCACTCGTGTGGCGCCCCG
>CALKYL010000259.1 GCA_938003515.1 uncultured bacterium | reverse complement strand
CGGGCCGTCTTAGCGGACGGCCTTCGGCGCATGGTCGGCGCGCAGCTCGCGCCGCCGGCGGCGAGGCCCGACGAACGGCGGCCCGGGCCGCTCCGCGATCGGCCCGGCCGCGGGGGCGATCGGCAAAGGCGCCCGACCCGGGGGGGCTGGACCGCCGCCCGCGCGCCGGCTCCACTTCTCGCCGCTTTCGGACCCCTGTCCTTCTTTCCGACCGAGGAATCGCATGCTTCGAATCGTCTCGTTCCTGCTCGCCGCGACCCTGACCGGCGCCGCTTCGGCCCAGATCCTGATCATGCCCGACACCACGTCGAACACGCTGGTGTCGTTCAACCCGATCGACGGCTCGCTGCTCAACACGAACCTGTTCTCGCTCCAGGGCGGCACGATGATCTCGGCCGTCGACGTCAACGGCGAGATCTGGGTCAGCGAGCAGCTCGGCGACCGCGTGTCGCGCTGGGACGCCAACGGCAACCTGCTCGGCAACATCGGCCCGACCTTCACGGGCGGCGGCCTCGACAACGTGCGCGGCCTGAGCGTCATCAACGGCCTCGTCTACGTGACGAGCAGCGGCACGCAGAACGGCGCCCCGGGCCCGGTGGTCCAGGTCTTCGACCCGGCCGGCAACTTCGTGTTCGGCTTCTCGACGACCGGCCTCGCGCCGTCGCCGTTCTCGGTGCTGTCGTTCCAGGGTGACGTGCTGGTCGCGTCGTCCTCGGCCAACGACGACGTGCACCGCTTCACGGTGACGGGCACGTCGGTCGGCACGTTCCACAACACGGCCTCGATCTCCTTCGCCCACCAGATCGCGCTCGCGTCGGACGGCAACGTCTGGTGCGCCGCGTTCACGACCGGCAGCGTGTTCAAGCTCGACCAGGCGACCGGCAACGTCCTGGACTCGTTCCCGGCCAGCGGCGCGCGCGGCGTGTTCGAGCTGTTCAACGGCAACGTCATGTGGACGAACTCCAGCGGCGCCTGGGTCTACGACGTCGCGTCGCAGACCTCGACGCTGGTGCACGCGGGCGGCGGCCGCCACCTGAACCTCTACGGCGTCAGCGGCACCAACGCGAGCGCGACGCCCTACGGCGTCGGCTGTGACGGTCTGACCTTCGCCGCCAACGGGCTGCCGCAGATCGGCAACCCGAACTTCTCGCTGACCACCTCCAACGTGCCCGCGATCTCGCCGTTCGGCTTCGTCGCCTTCGGCAGCGCCGTGGTGAACCCGGGCATCGACCTGACCGGCGTCGGCATGCCCGGCTGCTTCAGCTACACGAGCTTCGACCTCGGCCTGTTCGCCGGCCAGCCGGTCGTCGCCGGCAGCAGCGTCTTCGCGCTGCCGATCCCGGCCGACCCGACGCTCAACGGCACGAACCTCGCGTCGCAGGCGGTCACGCTGAGCCTCGCGACCCCGGCCCTGCTCGCGTCCAGCAACGGCGTCGCCCTGACGATCGCCAACTAGGACCGCCCGGCCGCCGGCCGGCCGCGACCGGCCGGCGGATCCGGTAGCACCGTCCTTGCCGGGGCGGCGCCGCGCGGGATGATCCCGCCGGCGCCGCGAGGTCCATGTCCCGCGCGGCGTGCCCTCACTCGTTCCTTCCAGAGGAGTCCCCATGCACGCGCGTTTCGGCGCCGCCCTCGCGGCGGCCCTGGCGTTCCCGTTCGCGTTCTCGTCCGGCGTAGCCCTCGTCGCGCAGGACCAGCCGCCGACCGCCGAGTTGGCGGCGCACCCCACCGACGAGAAGATCGACCCGCTGCTGCTCGCCGACGTCGCGCAGCTCGAGGCGTTCGGCTTCGTGCGCGAGGGCGATCGCGCGCGCAACGACCTGCGGGTCGTCATCGAGATCGTGCGCCAGCCGGGCGACGTCACGTTCGAGACGAGCGTCGCGCGGGATCCGCTGCCCGACGTGCAGGCGGCCGTCATCGGCCGCCAGGCGGGCTTCCTCGACGCGCTCGACGCAGGCCTCACGCCGAGGGAGCGCGCGGGCGTGCGCGTGCTCTACCCGCTGGACCTGCAGTACATGCTGTGCGCGGAGCTCGCCGACCTGGCGACGCTGCGCGCCGTCGCGGCGCTGGCCGACGTCAAATACGTCTGGCGCGACAGCCTCAACAGGCTGCTGACGAACGAGGGCCGCAACGTCACCGGCTCGGCCGCGCAGGCCGCCGCGGGCAACACCGGCGCCGGCGTCGGCGTCGCCGTGATCGACAGCAACTTCGACCTGTTGCACCCGGAGCTCGGTGGATCGACGTCGCTGCCGAACGCCGTCGTCAAGGGCGGCTACAACTACAGCACGCCCGGCGCGGCCATCCACTCGCAGAACTTCAACGACTGCTACCACGGCACCGGCACCGCGTCGATCGTGCGCCGCTACGCGCCGGGCTGCCACCTCTACACGCTCGTCGTGTTCCCGAACGCGTACGACAGCACGATCGCCAACGCGATCAACTGGTGCGTCACCAACAAGAACGGCGCCGGCGGCGGAAGCCCGATCAAGGTCATCTCCATGTCGCCTGGCGCCGGCCGCTACTACTCGCCGGTCACGTCCGGCACGCTGCACACCGCCTGCGGCAACGCGCTGACCAACGGCATCCTGGTGTTCGCCGCGTCGGGCAACGACGGCTGGACCAACTCGATGGGTTCGCCGGCGGCGTCGACCAACTGCATCTCGGTCGGCTCGACGTGGGACGCGAACAACGCCGCCTACTCGCCGTTCCCGCCGGCCTACTGCAGCGACTCCTCGCGACAGCTCGACGAGCGCACGTGCTACAGCGACACCGCGTCGTTCCTCGACGTCTACTGCCCGTCCGAGGAGGTCATCTGCGCCCGCTGCGGCGGCGGCACGTTCGCGCTCGGCGGCACGTCGTCGGCCTGTCCGGCGGCGGCCGGCCTGACGGCGCAGTTCCTGCAGGCGCGACCGGCCTACGCCGGCGACCGCGCGGGCCTGGTCGCGCTCTACCAGAGCACCGGCGCCGCCGTCATCGGCGACTCGAGCAAGCGCCGCGTCAACCTCACGGCGGCGATCAACGCGGCGGGCGGCGGCGGTGGCGGCGCGCCGCAGCTGCTCGCCAACGGCACGACCTACAATTACTCCGTCGCGACCGGCGCGGTGCTGAACTACCAGATCGCGGTTCCGGCCAACGCGTCGAACCTCGTCGTGACCATCACCGGCACCGGCGACGCCGACCTCTACGTCAAGCGGCTGCCGATCAACTGGCCCGCCGAGCAGGGCGCGCACAACGAGGCGGAATTCAAGGCCCCCTACATCGGCGGCAGCGCCGAGAGCGTCACGTTCCCGACGCCGGCCGCCGCGACCTGGAACGTGCTCGTGCACGGCTACAGCGCCGCGTCCGGCACCATCCGCGCGACCTGGTCGGTGTCGAGCGGCGGCAGCTGGAACTCGGTCGCGTGGACGCGCGAGACGCCGCACAACTACGCCAACAACAAGACCTACACGCACACCTACTCCTATCCCGGCGCGTCGCAGGTCGCGATCCACTTCATGCGCATCAAGGACGGCGCCGGCAACGTCGTCTGGACCGTGCACGGCAACGTCATCAGCAACGGCACCGGCTCCGCGTTCGGCCGCTCCGACGGCTGGGCGATCGTCAACGGCAGCTCGATCACGGTCGAGCTGGTCACCGACTACTCGGTGACCGCGTGGGGTTACCGGACCGACACCGCCTCGGCCTTCTACTAGCGGCCGGCGGGGCACGGAGCGTCGCGCGAACGTCGGGGCGCTCCGGCCCGGGCGCGTGCCCGGCGACGAGCGCCCCGACGTTCCGGCCGTGCGCGACCCCGGGAGGACGGCACGACACGCCCCGCGCGGTTCCACCGCGGCGGAGCGTGCCCTAGCCTTCCGCTGCCGTGCCCGACGCGACGCTGCACTGTCCCCACTTCGGTCGCTGCGGCGGCTGCACGGCGCTCGACCTGCCGATCGCCCACCAGCTCGAGGCCAAACGCCGACGCGCCCTCGAGCTGCTGTCCCCGCTCCTGGGCGAGGTGGAACCGCGCGTGCACCTGCCCCCACGCACGCCGCGCCACGACCGCATCGGGATCCTCTACCCGGTGCAGCGCCGCGGCCGCGGCGTCGTCGCCGGGATCTACCGGCGTTCTACGCACGACGTCGAAGCGATCACCGACTGCCGCATCCAGCACAAGGCGCTGACCGTCTGGGGGGCGCGCGCCGTGGAGGTGCTGCGGGCCGTCGGAGCACCCCCCTACGACGAGACGACCGGCCACGGCGTCGTGCGCGCGCTCCGGGCGCGCGTCATGCCCGGCACCGACGAGCTGCTCGTCGGCTTCGTCGCGACGACGCGCCGCTTCGCCGGCCGCGACGCCCTCGCGGACGGCCTCGCCGCGGCCGCCGACGGCCTGCGGGACGACCAAGGCCGGCCGCTGACGCTCGCCGGCGTCGTGCTGAACGTCAACGACCGGCCCGGCCACGCGCTGCTCGCACCGGAGTCGGTCGCGCTGCGCGGCCGACCGTGGCAGCGCGACCGCGTCGGCGCGCTGTCGATCAGGGTCGCGTTCCCGGGCTCCAGCCAGCAGCACCGTCACGCC
>CALKYL010000258.1 GCA_938003515.1 uncultured bacterium | reverse complement strand
CAGTGTGACTGGAGTTCAGACGTGTGCTCTTCCGATCTGGCGACCGCGCCGCCTGGGGCACGGCGATGGTGCAGTCCTCGTAGCGGTTCCACAACAGGTTCGGCAGCGAGCCGTCGACGTCGTAGGTGACGGTGCCGTTCCGATAGACGTTGTTCTGGTGCCAGACGCGCGGCGAGACGAGGTTGGCGCGGATCTCGACGTCGCCGTCGAAGACCATCTCGCTGCCGTGCACGTCGAACTGCGCGGTGCGCGGATGGATCCAGAACGCGCGGCTGCCGGCGCCCGCGACGAAGTCGCCGTGGTGGTGGTGCACGACCGTCAGGCTGCCCGCGTTGCCCTCGCCGTCTAGCACGTCGGACTGGCAGGACGCGTCGGTGTGCACGATGCGCAGCATCTGCGTCTGCGTGCTGCCGGCGACGCGCCGGGTCTCGACGAGCGTGTCGCCGTTCGCGAACCGGCTGCGGAACAGCCGGCACATCGAGACGCCGTTCTGCCCGGCCTGCAGCACGCGGCAGCCGACCGCGACCCCGTCGAACGTCGCGAACTCGGCCTCGCACATCAGGCCGCCGCCGACCGTCTGGTCTTCGAGCAGCACGCCGAGCGGCAGGCTCGCGAACGCACAGCCCATCAGCATCAGGCGGGTGTCGTCCGCGGCGGTGCCGAACAGGCGGATCGCGGCGGTGGTCTGGCCGGCGAACGCGCACGACATCAGGCGCGCCATGTCCATGTTGGTCATCGGCACGTCGGGCATCTTCGCGTCGACGGCGAGCTGGCCGCCGGTGAAGGTGACCCCGCGCACGTCGACGCGCTGCCGCACCAGCCGGAGCGCGTGGCTCTCGGTGCCGCACAGGATCTCGGGTCGCAGGCCGATCGGGTTGGCGAGCCCTTCGATCAGGACGCCGTTGCCCTGGCCTGCGACGTCGGTGAACGGCGCCTCGAGCGTGATCGTCGGCGTCGCCGTCGCGTCGACGCGCGCGGTCTCGACGATGCCGGACGCGCCGCTGAGGCGCGCCTTCTCGGCGGGGGACAGGCTCGCGATCGCGAGCGAGCCGTTCGCGAGCCGGATGGCTTCGTCGAGCGACAGGCGCGCGTCGCCGACCGTGCCGTGCGACATGGGGTCGTCGACGAACGCGATGAGGGAGGGGCCCTGCGGGGCCATGGTCAGCAGGACGGCGGAGAGGAACAACATGGGTTCGCGCACGGCCGGTGGGGCGGACTGCGGCACGTGCCGGCAGCATAGTGCCTCGCGCACAGCCTGCGGGAGGAGGGCGGCTTGCCGCGCGCCCGGCGTTCCCTACCATCACGGTTCCGCGAGCGGGTCGCCCCTCCGCCGCGCGTTCCTTCCATGCGATCGATCCTGCTTCCGCTCGTCGCCATGGGCGCGACGACGCTGGCGCCCGCCCAGGGCTTCCAGTGCGACCTGCTCGGCACCCTCGACAACCACGGTCCCTACAACGACGTCTGGGGCTTCGTCGGCTCGAACGGCAAGGAATACGCCTTGCTCCTGGCGAGGACCGGCACGGTCGTCGTCGACTGCTCCAACCCCGCCAACCCCGTCGAGCGCGGGTGGTTCCCGTGGCAGAGCAGCACCTGGCGCGACGCGCGCGTCTACGGCGACTACGCCTACCCCGGCACCGACGCCCTCTCCACTAACGTCTTCCCTGAGCTCGACTTCAGCAACCCGGACCCGCCGTCGCTGGTCGGCGGCGCCACCGCCGGCGGCGTCATCTACGCTCACAACATCTTCATCGACACGGGGACCGGCCGCCTCTACCTCGCCGGCGGCAACAACGGCACGCCGGTGTTCGACCTGTCCGTCAACCCGGCCAATCCGACCTACGTCGGCCTCGCGGCGGGCTCGGGCTCCAGCAACTACTTCCACGACCTGTGCGTCGAGAACGGCATCGGCTACGGCTCGATGATCGAGAACGGAGTCCTGCGCATCTGGGACGTCTCGACGTTCCCGCCGACGGTGCTCAGCGACACCGAGACGCCGTCGCGCTTCACGCACAACGCGTGGCCCAACGCGCAGGGCACCCTGTGCGTGACGACCGACGAGCGCGCCGGCGGCGTCGTGCGCTTCTTCGACGTCACCAACAAGCTCGCGCCCGTCGCCCTCGGCCAGATGACGCCGAACGGCGCGACGATCCCGCACAACGCCTACCTCGTCGGCGACATCTGCCACGTGTCCTGGTACACGCTCGGCTACCAGTGCATCGACGTGAAGGACCCGAAGACGCCGATCCTCGTCGCGTCCTACGACACGTATCCGCAGAACAACGGCGGGGGCGGCAGCGGCGCGTGGGGCTGCTACCCGTTCCAGCCGTCGGGCAACATCTACGTGTCCGATCAGGCGACGGGCCTCTACATCGTGCGTCCACGCCTGACCGATCTCACGATCGCGCACACGGCGCTCGCGGATCCGGGTGACGAGGTCGGACCCTACGCGATCGAAGCGCAGGTCACGTCGTCCCACGCGCTGCAGTCGGTGACGCTGCGCTACCGCGTCGACGGCGGCCCGCTGCTGTCGCTCGCGATGACGCCGACCGGCCAGCCGGACGAGTACGCCGCGGACATCCCGGGCCAGGACGCACCGGCGATCGTCGAGTATCACATCGACGCCGTCGACGCGCAGGCGGCGCGCCGGCTGCCGCGCATCGGCGAACACCGCTTCCTCGTCGGCACCGAGGTGACCCGCTGGATCGACGACTTCGAGACGTCGCTCGGCTGGACGCACGGCGGCTCGGGGGACGACTGGCAGCGCGGCCAGTCGTCCGGGCGGGCCGGGAACTCGAGCGGCGACGGCTGGCAGGACCCGGTGCTCGCCGCGTCCGGCTCGGTCGTCTGGGGCAACGACATCGGCCCGACCGGCTTCAACGGCGCCTACCAGGGCTCGGCGAACAACTTCCTGCAGTCGCCGCCGATCCCGACCAACGGCGTGCAGGGCCTGCGGCTCGGCTACCGCCGCCACCTGTCGCTCGCGGCGGGCGACCTCGCGCGCGTCGCCGTCAACGGCGTCACCGTGTTCAGCACGACGGCGCGCACCGACGACGCCTACTGGGTCGACGTCGACCACGACATCGCGGCGATCGCCAACGCGGCGAGCACCGTGACCGTGCGCTTCGAGCTCGACTCGGCGAACTCGCAGGTGGCGGGCGGCTGGACGATCGACGACGTGCGGCTGTTCACGCGGCACGACTGCGTGCCGGCGGTGAGCTACGGCGCCGGCACGCCGGGCACCGGCGGCGTGGTGCCGGCGCTCGCGCTGGCCGGGGCGCCGGTGCTCGGCGGCACGCCGGTCGCGAACGGCAGCCAGCTGCTGCCCAACAGTCTGGCGCTGCTGGCGTTGAACACCCAGCCCGCGGACGTCCCGGCGCTCGGCGTGCAGGTGCTGGTCGCGGTGCCCGGTGTCGTGTTGCTCGACGCCGGGATCAGCGGCGCGGGCAGCGCGGCGTGGCCGATCCCGATCCCGCCGACGCCCTCGCTCGACGACCAGTACCTCTACCTGCAGACGTTCGCCCTCGACGGCGGCGCGCCCGGCGCGTTCCTGTCGGCGAGCCACGGCCTGCGCTTCCGCATCTGCGCGTCGGCGCCGTGATCGCCGCGCTCGCAGCGTGCCTGCTGGCGACGTCCGGCGGCGGCGCGGCGGTCCACGCGGCCGCCGGCACGGCCGGCTCGCGTCCGCCGTTCCACGCGATCGCCTTCGTCAACGACCCGCTGTCGCACGGCCAGGTCGGCGACGCGCTGCTGTCGCTCAACGAGGCGATCCGGCTGCACAACGGCACGCTGCCGTACGCGTCGCTGTCGTCGGCCGAACAGGCCCAGCTCAGCGTGATCCCGGGCACCGGCGGCACGACCGA
>CALKYL010000257.1 GCA_938003515.1 uncultured bacterium | reverse complement strand
ATCTTTGGGCAGCTTGCGCGTCGCCGGGTGCAGCCCGATGTAGCGGTTGTCCCAGCTCGTCGGCGGGTTGGCGGCCGTGAAGTGCTGGCCGACGGCGAGCAGCTGGGTGTCGTCGAGCCACTCGGCCGACGACACGCCGGTCGCGAGCACGATCCACAGCTCCTCCCAGGTCGGGTTGAGCTCGGCGAGCAGCTGCATCATGCCCGGCGTGTCCTTCGGCGGTTCGCTGTATACCTCGTGCTCGGCGAGCCGCGACGCGCTGCTGTGGCCGTTCGGCGCGACCAGGTTGTATTCGAGGCCGACCTTGTAGCTGCCGCCCAGCGGCAGCACGTCCCAGCGCGGCACCGGCACGAGCACGTCGAAGTCGAGGCCGCCGGCGTCGTTCGGCAGCGCGTAGGTGAACCAGCCCGACGGCGCCGACTCGAAGCCCTCGTTCGGATCCGACGGGTCGAGCTCGTAGACGAACACCTGCAGGCTGCTGCCCGGCACGAAGCCCACCGGGATCGGGATGCGCAGCGGCAGCGCGTCGAACGCGTCGACGCTGACGCCGTCGAACATCCACTGGTCCTCCGCCGCGGTCAGCGAGGTGAGCTGGCCGAGCACCTGCGCGGTGCCGACGGTGACGTCGGGATCCGGCGGCGGCTCGCCGTCGCTCGTCAGCGCGTAGATCTGCGGCCGCACGTCGCGGAGCACGACGACGCGGTTGCCGGCGGTCGACTGGATCACGAGGTCGTTGATGCCGTTGCGGTCGATGTCGTCGACGACGAGCGGCAGCGGGTTCGCCGGCGGATTCGCGGGCAGCGTGGCCGGCCGCACGTCCAGCAGGTCGAGCCGGCCGCTGTGGGCCACCGGGCCGACGGGGCTGCCGCTGAACACGCGCCGGACCGAGTCGGTCGCCGAGACGACGACGTCCTGGTAGAGGTCGCCGTCCTTGTCGATCGAGACGATGCCGATCGGCGTGCCGGCCATCGAGAACGGCACGGTGTCGAACGTCGCGCCGCCGGGCGCCATCCACGTGCGCAGCCGCCACTGGGCGCCGGACGGCACCACGGCGGTCACGCCGATCGCCGAGCCGCTGCGCACCTTGCACAGCTTGCCGGCCGCGTTCGCCATCGACAGCGTGGCGACGGGTGAGCCGTCGACGCGCACGACGAAGACGCCGGTGGTCGTCAGCGCGGCGAGCTCGGGCAGGCCGCCCGGTTCCCAGTCGACGGCGACCGCGTCCAGCACCTGCACGCCGGCGGGCATCGACAGCTTCGGGCCCGGGTAGACGACGTCGGCGGCGTCGACCAGCGCACCGCGAACCCACCCCGGCGCGAAGCCGAGCACGTAGTTGGTCTGCGCGCCGGTCGGCCCGAACGAACCGGTGCGGACGGTGGTCGCGTTCAGGAACTGCGGCACGGCCGGCCCGATCTGTTCGAAGGCGCCGTTCAGCTCGTCGTAGGCCCAGATCTCGAGGCCGTCGGTCGTCACCGCTGCGAGCCGGTCGCCGCCGCCCGCGAGGGCCGGCAGCGTGCCGATCAGCTCGTCGCCGGCGGCCAGCGGACGGGGCAGCGCCCCGACGATCGAATCGAAGATGGCCGGCTGGAAGGACATGTAGACGGCGTCCCCGCGCGCGATCAGCACCGCCCGGGCGTCGTAGCCGGCCAGGAACGCGCCGCAGGCGATGCCCCGGTCGGCGCCGGTGTAGGAGAAGGGCCCCGTCGCGGCCGCGGGCCACGGCACCTCGACGCGCTCGAGGTCGAGCGTCTGCGGCGGGGTCTGGGCGACGGCGGCGAGGGCCGACAGGGCGAGGGCGGGCAAGGCGTGACGCATGAGGGGGATCCGGGATCCAGGGTGCGGGGACAACATATCGCCGGGGCTCGTGCCGCGGCGGCCCCGCCTCGTTTCACAATTCCGGCGGAATCGCGGCCCGACGCGCCGCCGGCCCCGGCCGGGCGCGGCGCGGGCGCGCATCGTCTGGTAAGCAGACGCCCATGGCACCCATGTGCACGCGCCTCGCGGCGCTCCTGGCCGCGGCCGCCGCCGGCCCGGCGACGGCGAGCCCGGCGCAGGCCGAGCCGGCCAAGGTCGGGGTCTTCTTCTGGCACGACTCCCCGAACGACGTCGCGACGCTCGCGGGCGTGCAGCTGGGGCTCGAGCGCGCCGGAGTGCCGCATGCGTTCGTCGTGCAGCGCGCAGACTCGGACCCCGAGCGGGCGCGCGCGGCGCTCGCGGCGCTGCACGCCGCCGGCTGCGACGCCGTGCTCGCGCTCGGCACCCAGGCGGCGCTCCTGGCCAAGGAACACGTGCGCGACGCCCCGGTCGTGTTCGCCGCCGTCACCAACCCGGTCACCGCGGGGGTCGTGCCCGACTGGACCGGATCGGGCGCCGCGCTGTGCGGCGCGAGCAACTGGATCGATCCGGCCGCGGTGCTCGAGGTGTTCCGGCTGGCGGTGCCGACGCTCGCCCGCCTGGGCATGCTGCGCTGCCGGACCAGCGGCGTCGTCAGCGCGGCCGAACTGGCCGGCATGCGCGCGTTCCTCGACACCCCGGACGCGCCGGCCGTCGAGCTGGTCGAGTCGGTCGCGGACGACGAGGCGGACCTGCCCCGCGCGACCGCGCGGCTGCTCGCCGCGGAGGTCGACGCGATCTGGATCCCGATCGACATCGGCGTCTACCGGAACGTGCCCGCGGTCGAACGCGCGGTCGGCGAAGCCGGCGTGCCGCTGCTCAGCACGGCCGCGGCCGGCGTGCGCGGCGGGGCGCTCGTCGGCGCCGCGGTCGACTACCGGCTGCACGGCCAGCGCGCCGCCGCGCT
>CALKYL010000256.1 GCA_938003515.1 uncultured bacterium | reverse complement strand
GGGTCGGCGAGCCGTGCGCGCTCGATCGGGAGCAGCTCCGACGCGAGCGGGACGCCGTAGTCCGCGAGCGCGCGCAGCTCCGCGACGAGCGCCTCGGCGCGGGCGCGCGGCGGCGCGACGGCGAAGCGCGCGTCGACGAGCTCCGGGTGCGTCTCGACGCCGAAGTAGCGGCGGTAGGCTTCGACGAGGCGCCGTACGCCGTCCGG
Organism: uncultured bacterium; assembly: GCA_938003515.1. The sequence continues at coordinate 2,422 of CALKYL010000256.1, read as the reverse complement.
GACTCCGTCGGTGCGACGGACCGCGTCCCAGCACAGCCGCGCGGCGCGGTTCGGCTCGTGCCGCAGCGCGAGCGCGAGCAGCAGGTGCGGCGTCGGGCGGTCGCCGTCGGCCAGCAGCAGTTCGCGGAAGCAGCGCGCCGCCTCCCACGACCAGCCGGCCGCGAGCCGCTCGAGCCCGAGCGCGAGCGCCTGCGAAGGCGTGGGCGCGGGCGCGACGCGTCGCGCCGGCAGGTCGCGGCTAGGATCCTGCGCAGCGGCACGAAGCGCCGGCCACAGCGACACTGCGAGCGCGAACACGACGCGGGCAGACATGTCGCGGCGAGAATACCAGCATGCGAAGGCGGACCCGGGAAACCTCGTGTCCGGTGAACGGTCGAAGCTCTCGGTTTCTGCCCCCCGGTCACCGGATCCGTCTGCGTCCATGGCATCCGGCCACCAGACCCACGGCGCTTCCCACGGTCACGCTCGCGTGTCACCCATGTGCCCGGACACGAGTGTCACCCGTGTACCCGGGTTGGACCCACCCAGCAGCGCCGGCGGACCGCCAACGCCCCCCCGGGGGCCTTGCCAGTTGCGCCATCCTCCCATACTTTCCGTCGCAAAGCGGCAGCGTCCGCGACCCCCCGACCGCAGACCTCGACGAGCACCCATGCACCTGCGCGACGCCATCGACCAGATCACGACGATCAAGTCCCAGCTCGCCGCGACCGAGCACCTGAAGTCCCTGCGCGCCGTGCCGGTCGCCGTGTCGGGGCTGCTCGCGATCCTCGCCGCCATCGCCCAGGCGCTGTGGCTCGAGCACCCGCTCGACTACCCGCGGCGCTACCTGTTGCTGTGGTGCGGCGCTGCGCTGGTCAGCGCGGTGCTCGCGGGCGCGGTCGTCGCGCGGCGCACGCTGCGCTGCCCGGGCGAACTCAGCGCCGCGAACGCGTGGCTCGCCGTGCGTCAGTTCGCGCCCTGCCTCGTGGTCGGCGCGATCGTGACGTGGTTCGTCGTCGGACGGGAACCGCGCCTGCTCTGGCTCCTGCCCGGCCTGTGGCAGCTCCTTTTTGGGCTCGGCAACCTCGCCGCGCACCGTCTGCTGCCGCGCCCGGCGTTCCTGATCGGCGTGAGCTACGTGGCGACCGGCACCTGCTGCCTCTGGTTCGGCGAGCGCGCGCTCGACCCGTGGGCGATGGGGCTGCCGTTCGCCGCCGGTCAGCTGTCGCTGGCAGCGGTCCTGTGGTGGCACCACGAGCGCTCCGAGCCGTGGCTCGTGCGCCGGGGCGAGGTGGTGCGATGAGCGCCGAGCCGATGGACGAGGGCCGCTACGCCTACGACGGGCTGGACCGCGTGCTGCACGAGAAGGCCCGGCTCGGCATCGTGACGTCGCTCGCCGCGCGCGCGGAGGGGCTCTTGTTCACGGACCTCAAGAGCCTCTGCCAGCTGACCGACGGCAACCTGTCGCGCCATCTGACCGTGCTGCAGGACGCCGGCGTCGTCGAGATCCACAAGGGCTACCGCGGTCGACGGCCGCAGACGCTGTGCAGGCTTAGCGATGCGGGTCGCCGGCGCTACCTCGAGTACATCCGCGTGCTCGAGGCGGTGCTGCAGGACGCGGTCGCGGCGTCCAAGGTCGCGAAGAAGCCGCGCCGGGTGCTGCCGGAGGGCTTCAGCCCCGCGTAGCGCGCCCGCTCATCGCCGGCGCGCCGGTTCGCCGGCCGCCTCGAGGGCGGCGAGGATGGCGTCGACGTCGGTCCGGGCCGGGTCGTAGGCCACGGTGAACTGCTTGACCGACGCGCGGATCATCACCTCCTCGACGCCGGGCACCTGCTGGAGCGCGCCACGCACGGTGGCGACGCACTGCATTCACGGGATCAGGTCGAGTTCGAGTTCGACCTCGGTCCGCGAAGCGGCGGCCGCGGCGGCCGGCGCGCCGGCGCAGCCGGCGGCGAAGAGGACGGATAGACAGCAACCTGCGATGCGGTGGTTCATGGCGGGGACGGTGCTACGCGACGACGATCGCTTCGTTCAGGACGCGCTGCCCGTCGGCTGCCGGGCGGCCCGCGGGTCGCCGAACGCGGCACCGACCGGGAGCGCACGCAGCGTCGAGTGCAACACCTGGAAATGCGGCCGTCCCTGCGCGTCCGGGCCGCGGAACACGAGCGTCGCCGACGCGCCGTGGGGCACGACGCGCGCCAGCATGCTGACGAGCGGCGTCTGACGACGCACCGGCGCATCGAGCCCGTCCCGCTGCGGCACGAGGAGCACCGCGCGGCCGCGCAGGCGCGGCAGGTGCGCCGCCAGCTCGGCCTCGACCGCCGCGACGTGGGCGTCGTCGTCGCCGTCGGCGACGCCGATGAGCACGATCGGCGGGATCGACTCGTCGCGACGACCGAGCAGCGACACCAGGCCGCCGGACGGCGTCCCGGACGGGGGCGCG
>CALKYL010000255.1 GCA_938003515.1 uncultured bacterium | reverse complement strand
GCGCAGGCTGCCGAACTCGTGCTCGTGCGGATCGCCCCGGCCCGCCCGACCGACCAGATGGCGGGCGTGCGCCTGCTGCCCCACCTCATGGTCCAGATGCAGCCAGCGCTGCTGCGCACCTACCTCGAGTCGTCCGACTTCACCGTCAAGAAGGAGGCGATCAACGCGGCCCGGGTCGTGCACGGCGAGGAGCCGATCGAGAAGCTCGCGAGCTTCCAGGCGATCGAGATGGCGAAGCAATGGCTGGAGAAACTGTGATGTCGACCGCGCCCGTCGCCGCCCGCCGCGGACGGCCGTTCCGGATGCTGGCCGCGGCCGCCGCGATCGCGTGCTCGGCCCTCGCGCAGGGCGACAAGCTGCCGAAGTGGCGGATCGACCCCTACACCAAGAACGACCCGGCCGCGATGGCGGCGGCCGGCTACGTGTCGTTCGGCCCGTTCCCGTTCGGCAGCATCGCGGCCGACCCGGTGACGACAGACCGGATCGACGCGGCGATGGAGTTCGTGCAGATCCTCTGGATCGAGACGCGCCATTTCCGCATCGGCGTCAACCTGCCGACGTGGTCGATCCCGACCGAGCTCGCGACGCGGCGCAAGATCCGCGCAGAGCTCGAGGAGCTCGAGAAGATCCTCCCCGGCGTCAAGTCGCGCACGCGGCGCCTCGATCCGTGGCTGCGCGCGCACCTGACCGCCTACCGACTCGAGAAGCTCTACGCCGAGACGCAGGAGCTGTTCGGCGTCACCGACGCGGACTTCCCCGAGGACAAGAGCGAGGTCGTGATCCAGCCCGGCGCGCGCTACATGGGCTACGGGCCCTACCTGGGCATGCGCGAGAAGTACCTCGTGCTCGTGTTCGAGCGACTCGGACCGTTCCAGGTCTACATGGAGAAGTACCTCGGGCGGCCGTCGAAGTATCCGCAGCGCTGGCACTTCGCCGACACGAGCTCGATCCTGTTCACGTGCGCGACCGAGTCGGACCGGTTTCCGCTCAAACACGACACGGCGCTGCACTGCGCGCTCGCGTTCAACGTCTCGCAGAACCTGCTCGACGGCTTCCGCTACTACGCGTACGACCTCCCGGTCTGGATCCGCGAGGGCTTCGGGCACTGGAACTCGCGGCGCATCGACCCCAAGTGGTCGAACTTCGACCAGAACGAGGGCTCGGTCGCCGACATGCGGGTCATCGAGAAGTGGGACGTGCACTGCCGCAACCTGCTGGCCTCGACCGACAAGTACGCGCCGTTCCCCGAGGTCGCGGCGTGGCGCGACTTCGGCGACATCTCGTTCAACGACCACGTGATGATCTGGTCCCGCATGGACTGGCTGATGTCGCAGGGCCCGGAGCGCTGGCGCAAGTTCCTGTTCGCGGTCAAGGGCCGCGTCGACGAGCAGTGGCTGCCCGACCAGAAGGACCTCGTCGGCGCGACCCGCGACGCGATCAAGGAGGCCTACGGCCTGAGCTTCCTGAACTTCGACGAGCGCTGGGCCGAGTGGGTCAAGCAGCACTACCCGACGCAGTGAGGCCGCGCGCGGCGCCCGCTCAGTCCGGCGTCCACAGCGCGAAGCGCCAGGCCGGCAGGAGCGCGAGCAGCGACGTGCGCACCCAGGTCTCGGCCTCCGGCCCCATCTCGAGCGCGTCCTCCTTGGGCAGCTGACGCTGCACGTGCAGCCAGTGCTCGCCCGGCGTGTAGTGCGCCATCAGCTCCTTCAGCTCGCCGGACTTCAGCTGCGCGCACCAGTGGTCCTTGCGCCAGTCGTGCAGCTTGAGGTCGAAGCCCGGCGGCAGCGCGCGCAGCAGCTGCGTGAAGCGCTCGCGCTGCTCGGCGTCCTGCAGCTTCTTCTTCAGGTTCTCGCCGTCCCACCACGCCTGCGGGTGGATGCGAAGCGCCGCCTCGACGATCTGGTCGTCGAGGCAGACTTCGAGCACGGTCTGGATGTAGTGGGTCTCCGCGTCCTTGCCCAGCGCCTCGCCGAAGAACGACGCCAGCTTCTTGCGCTCCTTCGGGCCGCGGCACAGGTAGGCGCGCTGCTCGCGCACGCGGTAGCTGTTGAACACGTACGGGTGGTGCAGGCCCGCCTGCGCGCTCATGTCCTCGCCGAGCGCCTTCGCCTCCTTCTGCACCCGGTCGGCGATCGCCTTGAGCTTGCGCCGCACGCCGAGCCGCAGCGCGTTGTACTCGGGGTCGTCCTGTCGGTGGCGTTCGTACGCCTTGAAGTCGCGTTCGAGGAAGGCTTCGGACATCGGCCGAAGCGTAGCCGGCCCGCGCGCCGCGCACGACGATCTGCGGCGCGCGCCGGCCGGCGCGCTGGCACGTCGACCCGGAGCGACCTACGCTGTGGCCGATGCGGCAACTGGTCGTGCTCCTCGCGCTCCCCCTGCTCGCCGGCTGCACGTCGACGATCCTGGCCGAACCGGCGCTGCACGTGTCCCCCTACCTCGCGATCTACGAGCTGCGCGGGAAGGCGAGCCTGCAGTCGGGGGGCGTGAACCCCGGCGACCCGCTGATCGACAACCCGCCGCAGAAGATGCGCACCTTCGGGCAGGACCGCTTCGACGAGGACGTCGGCGTGCGCGTCGACCTCGGCGACGGCTTCGCCGGCCTGCGCGCCGACTACTACAAGCTCGACATGAACACGTCGCGCAACGGCGTGCTCGACTCGGACTGGGGACGGCTGCTCGAGAACGACGAGGTGCGCATCCGCGCGGACATGGACGAGCTGCGCATCGGGTGGCTCGAGCCCTTCACCGACCTGCGCACCGAATACCGCGACGCACCGCTGCGCGTGCAGCTCGCGGCCGGCGGCGTGTTCGCGTATCGCCAGATGAACCTGCGCGGCCGCACCGACGACGGCATGCGCACGCAGAACGTCGTCATCCAGGGCGACGTGCTGTACGCCGCGGTCCGCGCGCGCGTCGGCTGGCGGGACGTCGAGCTCGACGTCGACTACGCGATCTCGCCCGAAGTCGTGCTCTCCGGGGACTACGACGGCGTGCTGCAGGACGTCGAGGCCCGCCTCAGCTACCGGCTGCCGCAGCGCGACATCCGCCTGTTCGCCGGGTTCCGCTACAGCGAGCTGCCCTCCCAGGGCACGGCGAACGGCTTCCGCTACGACGCCGACCTCGTGCTCGACGGCCTGCAGCTCGGCTTCCTCGTGACGTTCTGACGGCGGGGCCGGGCCCGCGGTCCGCCCGCGCTACCAGCCGACCGCGGCCGCGAGCCGCTGCACGAGGCTGTCTCATTCGGTCTTTGCGTGTGCGGTGGCGCAGGTGAAGTCGTTTAGAATCACGCTGAACACCAGCGGCTCGCCGTCGCGGCGCGGCACGTAGCCCGACAGGCACACGACGCGCGAGATGAAGCCCGTCTTCGCGCGAACGCGGCCGCGCGCGGGGCCGGCGGCGAAGCGCGAGCGCAAGGTGCCCGTCTGGCCGGCGACCGGCAGCCCGGCGACGAACGGTTCGCGCCACGGCGCGCGGTGCGCGGCGAGCAGGAGCGCCGTCAGCTGCCGCGGCGCGACCAGGTTGCGCCGCGACA
>CALKYL010000254.1 GCA_938003515.1 uncultured bacterium | reverse complement strand
GACGAACCACTCGGCGGCGTCGATGGCGAGGGCGGGGGATCTGCTCTGCACCGGGCCCTTCTACCCGCGCCCGAGGCGTCAGACCATCCTGCCGACGAGCGTGGGCACTTCGTGTACGAGCTCGTTGACGATCGAACCCAGGACCGGCGTGCCGAGGCCGCGCAGCATCTTCAGGTTGCGCTTGACCACCGCCGCCTGGTGCCGATTCGCCTCGACCACGAGCACGATGGCGTCGAGCGAACGCACGACGAAGCTCGCCTCCGGTGCGCGGTTGAGGCTCGGCACGTCGACGAGGCAGAGCGACCGCTCTACCAGGGCCTCGGCGAGCACCTTGCGCAGGTTGTCGCCGGTGAACGTCCAGAACGGATCGGGCGACTCGCCGGCCGGGACGAGGTCGACGCCCGCCGCCACCTCGGGCCGGATCGCGTCGCGCAACGACGCCTGGCCCGTCAGCACCTCGGCGAGTCCCGGCGCGGGCGTCGCCTGGAACACGCCGGCGAGCACGCGCTGCCGCAGCGACGCCTCGACGAGCGCGACGCGGAGCCCCTTGCTGCCGAGGAACAGCGCGAGGTTGGCGACCAGGGTGTTCGAGCCCTCGTCGTCGCCGATCGCGCAGAAGCCGATCGAACGGTGCGTCTCGCCGACGCCGCGCTGCAGCAGGTTGGACCAGAGGTATCCGAGCTCGGTCGCGATGACCTCGGCGCGCCGGCCCTTGCCGTCCTGGGTCTGGATCAGATTGCGCATCGGTGGCGGCTCCCGGCCCTACCAGCCCTGCTCGCGCAGCGACAGGTGCCGCTTGAGGTTGACTCGGTCGAGCCGCGGCATCACGCCGATGACCGCGAGGCCTTCGATCTCCTCGAGGTCGTCGCGCGTGCGCACGACGCGGTCCGGCAGGGCGCGAAGCACGACGAGGCCGAGCCCGAAGAACAGCCCGACGAGCAGACCGCTGATCAGGAGCTTGCCGCGGTTCGGGCCCTCCTTCTCGAGCGGCATCGACGCGGCCTGGATCGGCTTGAGCGTGCTGTAGTTCCCGAGCCCGAGCGTGCGCTTCTGCTGCGCGGCGTGCCAGTTGAGCTGCGAGGCCTCGCGGTTCTCCTCGCACAGCACGACACGGTTTCGCAGTGCCTCGTATTCGGGCTCGAGGTCGAGCATGCGACGCAGCTCCGCGACCTTCTCCTCGTGCAGGTCGCGCGCCTGCTCGACCTGCGCCTCGAGCGACCAGAGGTCGCGCTCGAAGCGATCGCGGTCGGTGATGGCGTCGATGTACTGCTGGTTGTCGTAGACCTCGTCGACCAGCTTCGCGTCGCGGTTCTCCTTGCCGATGTCCTCGATCGTCTTGCGCAGGAGCTCGATCTTGCGCTGCTGCGCGGCGATCTGCGGATCGTCCGGATCGCGCAGCAGGTTCTGCAGCTCGGTCAGCCGGATGCGCTCCTCGACGAGACGCGTGCGCAGCTCGGTCACCTCTTCACGCGACACGCTGACCCGCACCTTGCGCGTCTTGGTCGGCGGCAGCTTCTCCGGGTCGGCGAGCTGCTGCTTGATCTGCTCGAGCAGGCTCCTCTTGATCTTGATGTCCTCCTCGAGACCGCTGAGCCGCGACTGCGCGGCGATCTCGTCGAGCTGCACCCGGCGCATGTGCTCGTCGAACTGCGCGACCAACGCCTTGCGCTCGAGGAACTCGCGCATCTCGCGCTGCACGTTCTCGAGGGCGACCCGGCTCTGCTCGTAGGCCTCCTTGGCCTCGTCGTACGCCTTCTGGTCGTCGTACTTCTCGATGTGCCACTTGATCGCCTCGTCCATGTACGTCGCGAGGATCTCCTGCGCGAGCTCGGCGTTGTTGGCGTTGCACGTCGCGATCAAGACGTCGGTGTAGCGAGGACGCTCGACGAAGATCGTCTTCTGCAGGCGCTTGAGCGCCTCGTCGTCGTTCCAGTTCGCCTCCGCGATCGCGTTCCAGTCGCGCTGGATCTTGAAGAACAGCGCCTTCATGCCCGAGGAGCCGGCGCTGTCCGGCTGGTAGGGCTGCAGGATGCGGGCCGGTCCGAGCCGGTCGACGACCCGGCGGAACAGGTCGTCCGAGTTGAGGATGTAGGCCGCGCCGGTCGCGATCGTCTCCTGGCTCGTCTCCTTCGCCTGCGTCGGGTCGAGCACCCGGCTCTCGGCGCCCGAGGACGTGAACAGGAACTTGCCGGCGCTGACGTAGTTGTTCGGCGTCGTGATCGCCATGAACGTGCCGGCCAGGAGGCCGAGCAGCGTCGTGCCGATCACCAGATAGCGCGCCCGGAAGAACGCGGCGAGCAGCCGCCGCGCCGGCAGACCGCCGACCTCCTCTCCCTGCGCGACCGGCTGCAGGCCCGCGAGGGCCTGACGCGCGGTGCGCTGCATCTCGTCGCTGAGGTTCTTCGTCATGTCGCTCTCGCCCACCGGCCCCGCCGGCGCCGCATCCTACCCGATGGGAGCTGGCGCCTGCACCTCGCCCGGAGGCCCGAGACCGCCCCCGACGGCGTCTTTCGGCATTCCGGCGGCCCGGCCTGACGCAGGGCCGCGGGCGTCGGCCGACTGGCGCCGCGCCCGGCGCGGGCTACGCTTCTGGCCGATGCACTCGCGAGGGGACTCGGGTCGGGCGGCGACGCGCCGGTGCGCTGTCGCCGCCGTCCTGCTGTGGGCCACCGCCTGCGGCGCTCCCCCGCGCGCTGTGCAATCGCAGGACAGTCCGCCGTCGACCGCCCAGGTGCGCGACGGCCTCGGCGACGACATCGACGCGCAGGAGCTGCGCACGTCCCTGTTCGCCAACTGGGACCGGTTCGTCGATCCCGAGGGTCGCGGCGTCGTCTACGAATGGAGCGTGGGCACGGCTCCCGGCAGCGACGACGTGCTCGAGTGGCGCGGCGTCGGCGGCGCGCAGCGCGCGGCGGCGAGCGGGCTCGACCTGCCGCTCGGCGTGCCGCTGCACGTCAACGTGCGCGCCACGGACATCGCCGGCAACCGCAGCGCGATCGCCAGCAGCGACGGCGTGGTCGTCGGCCCGCGCCGGCCGCCGCGCATCGGCACGGACGAGCGCGACACCCAGGCGCCGGTCGGCCACCTCGCGGCGGTCGACCGCCACGGCGTCACCTGGACCTTCGCCCGGCCGGTCCCGTGCGGACGCTTCGCGAACGGCGACTGGTGGGTCGTCGGCCCGGTCGAAGTGGTCTCGATCCGGCCGCAGAGCCTGCGCGACGGCACGCGCGTGCGCCACGGCTCGATGCTCGACCCGTCGCCGACGAGCCTCGTGCAGGGCTACGACAGCGCGATGTTCGGCGACGGCGCGGCGGGCCGGTACGACGACGCGGCCAACGTCGCGCTGGGCGTCGCCCGCGAGCGTCCCCTCCGAATCGAGCCGGGTTCGTCGCTGGTCTCGGCCGTCAGCCACGCCGCTGCCGGCGCCCTGCCGCAGCTCGAGACCTGCGCCGTGCTCACCTGCCTCGCCGAGGCGCCGCCGCCGAACGCGTTCCGCCCCCCGTACTGCAAGGGCGACAAGCGCTGCCGGTGGTCGGCGGACGACCTGCGGCTCGGGCGGCTGCTGCGGCTCGCGCCGACGACGGGCGCGCCCGATCTGCGCGACCTCGTCGACCGCTTCGAACGCACCTGGCTCGACCACCTGCCCGGCTTCACCGGCCGCTACCTGCACCCGAGCCGCAACATGCCGGACTACGGGCGCGAGCTCGCCGACCTCGTCGGCACCGCCGCGCTCGCGCTGCAGCTCGACGCGTCCGGCGAGGACAAGCGGCCGCTCGCGATCGCGATGACCCAGCTCGGCATCGACGTCTACGGCATCGTGCGCGCGGGCGGGCGGTTCCTGGCCGACGGCGGCAGCGGCGCCGGCCGCAAGTTCCCGCTGCTGCTCGCCGCGGCGCTGCTCGACGACGAAGAGCTGCTGCGATGCGCGCGCGAGCACCCGGGCGCGTTCGCCGAGGACGCGCAGACGTTCTACGTCGCGGAGACCGCGCCGGGCGTCTGGAACCACGGCCACGGCGGCTATGGGCCGGACGACGACGGGCTGCCCGAGTGGGGCAACCGCCACCTCGACGACCCGAGCCTCGACCGCAAGGCGTGGACGGCCGATCCCTACCGGCGCTGCTGCACGGCCAACGCCTGGCACGGCTTCGTGCTGGCCGCGCGCATGATGGAGCTGCGCGAGGCGTGGAACCACGACGCGCTGTTCGACTACGTCGACCGCTACATGCAGATCGAGACCGTCGGACACTGGATGCGTTCGTGGTCGCCGTTCGCCGAGCGCATGTGGGACCGCTACCGGATCGAGTTCTGACGCCGTGTGGGCCTGGGCCGCAGCCGCCGCCGCACTGATCGCCTGCGCCGCGCTCGTCGGGGCGCGCCGCGCCCGCCGGAGGTTCCGGAGCCTGGTCGCGGCGGACCACGAACGCCTGCGCGGCCGCCCCCCGGCCACGACCCGGCGCAGCCTGCCGCCCCTGGTCGCCGCGTTCGAGGCGCGGGCCGGGCTGGAGTCGTCGGCGGGCAGTGCGTTCGTACGCGTCGTCTAACAGGGCGAGATGCGCATCACCCCGGGCGCACGCTG
>CALKYL010000253.1 GCA_938003515.1 uncultured bacterium | reverse complement strand
GCTCGAGCGCGACCGCGCCGTGCGGCACCCGCCGGCGCGCGCGCGCCAGCACGAAGCAGACGACGCGGTCGGCGGCCACGACGTGGCCGGACGCCTCCAGCCGGAGTTCGCGGGTGCGCCTCGCGACGACGGCGGTGGGCCTCGCGTCGGGCGAAGCGCGACGCACGGCCCACGCGACGCCGACGGCGGCCAGGACCAGCAGCCAGACGAAGCCGAGCACGTGCTCCACGCGGACCGCCTCGAACGGCGGCGGCAGGCCCTGGCGCGCGACCGGCAACGCGAGCGTCGCCCCCGTGCCGAGCACGGCGAACGCGACCAGGAACCCGACCAGCGCGCCGAGCGGCGCGCCGACGGGCACGACGCGCAGCCGCTCGTCGTCCTCGTCGACGGCGACCCGCGCGACCGCGCGGCGCGGTCCGAAGAGGCGCGCGAGCGCCGCCGGATCCGGTTCGCGCTCGAAGCGCGCGGTCGCCGGCGGCTCGCCGGCGTCGGGCTCCCGCGAGAGCGCCCGGGGGCTCACCGGCCGGTGCGCCGCGTCGCGGGCTTCTTCGCCGGCTTCCGAGCCGGCTTCTTCGCGGGCTTCCTGGCTGGCTTCTTCGCGGGCTTCTTCGCGGGCTTCTTCGCGGGCTTCTTCGTCGGCCGCCTCGCGGGCTCCCGCACCGGCCCCTTCGCGGACCGGGCCGCCGCCCGGCGCCGGGGCGCCGGCTTCGGCGAGCGACGCGCGCTGCCGAACACCAGCTCGTAGACCTCGTCGAACTGCGACACGTAGTGCATCTCGAGCCCCTCGACGAGCTCGGGCTTCAGCTCCCGCGCCTCGGCCTCGTTGCCCTTCGGCAGCAGCACGCGCGTGAGGCCGAAGTTCTTCGCGGCGAGCACCTTCTCGCGCACGCCGCCGATCGGCAGCACCTCGCCGACGACCGTGAGCTCGCCGGTCATCGCCAGATCCATCGGCGCGACCCGGTCGGTCAAGGCGGAGAGGAACGCGCACGCGATCGCGATGCCGGCCGACGGGCCGTCCTTCTTGATCGCGCCCGACGGGAAGTGCAGGTGCAGGGCGGAGGCGTCGACGCGTTCGAGGTCGATGCCGAAGCGGTCGGAGCGGCTCCTCAGGAACGACAGCGCGAGCCGCGCGGACTCGCTCATGACGTCGCCGAGGCTGCCGGTCAGCTGCACATTGCCCTTGCCGGGGCTGCGCACCGCCTCGATGTAGAGCACGTCGCCGCCGACCGGGGTCCACGCGAGGCCCTGCACGACGCCGGGCAGCGGGTGCTTGCGGCGTTCGTCGGTCTTGAAGCGCGCCCGGCCGAGCAGCTCCTCCATCTCGGCGAGGCTGAGCCGCGCCGGCCCCTTCCCGCCCGCGGCGACCTTGCGCGCGACCTTGCGGCAGAGCCGGCCGAGCACCTTGTCGAGGCCGCGCACGCCGGCCTCGCGCGTGTAGAACGACACGACGCGCTGCAGCACGTTCGGCGCGATCGACAGGTGCTTGCCCTGGAGGCCGTGCCGCTCGAGCTGCTTCGGCAACAGGTGCCGGCGCGCGATCTCGACCTTCTCCTCGAGCAGGTAGCCGGGGATCTCGAGGATCTCCATGCGGTCGCGCAGCGGCTCCGGAATCATCGACAGCACGTTGGCGGTCGCGAGGAACATCACCTTCGACAGGTCGAACGGCACGTCGAGGTAGTGGTCCTGGAAATTGTGGTTCTGCTCGGGGTCGAGCACCTCGAGCAGCGCCGAGCTCGGGTCGCCGCGGAAGTCGGCGCCGAGCTTGTCGATCTCGTCGAGCAGCATCACCGGGTTGTTGCTGCCGCACGCCTTGAGCCCCTGCAGGATGCGGCCCGGCAGCGCGCCGATGTAGGTGCGGCGGTGGCCCTTGATCTCGGCCTCGTCGCGCATGCCGCCGAGCGAGAACCGCCAGAACTGCCGGCCCATCGCGCGCGCGATGCTGCGGCCGAGGCTGGTCTTGCCGACGCCGGGCGGGCCGGCGAAGCACAGGATCGAACCCGACTGGCCGGGCCGGAGCTGGCGCACGGCGAGGAACTCGAGGATGCGGTCCTTGACCTCGTCGAGGCCGTAGTGGTCGTCGTGCAGCACGCGCGTCGCGCGCGCGAGGTCGGCGTGGTCCTCGGTCGACTTCGACCACGGCAGCGACACGAGCCAGTCGAGGTAGTTGCGGAGGACGCTGTACTCGCCGGACTCGACCGGCGTCGTCTGCAGCCGGGTCAGCTCCTCCTTGGCGCGCTTCAGCGCCGCGTCGGGCATGCCGGCCTTCTGGATCGCCTCCTCGAGGCGCTGCAGCTCGAGCGCGCGCGGGTCCTTCTCCTCGCCGAGCTCGCGCCGGATGATCTTGAGCTGCTCGCGCAGGAAGTACTCCTTCTGCGCCTTCTCGGCCTTCTTGCGGATCTCGTCCTGGATCTTCTGGTCGAGCGCGGCGAGCTCGTTCTCGGCCATGACGAACTGCAATGCGAGCTCGAGCCGCTTCTCGACGTCGGCCTCGTCGAGCAGGCGCTGCCGGTCCTCGACCCGGCGCACGATCCCGGCCGAGAAGTCGGCGAGCTGGCCTGGGTCCTCGACGTTCAGGAGCGCCGTGGCGAAGCCGGTGTCGAGCTGTTCGCGCATCTCGGCGAGCTGCTGCAGCTGCTTCTGCAGCAGCCGCATCAGCGATCTGGCGCGGTCGCCCTGGGCCGGGATCTCGACGACCTGCTTCGTGCGCACGACCAGATGCGGCCGTTCACGCACGACCTTGACGCGCCGCACGCGGCGCATGCCCTGCGTCATCGCCGACATGCCGCCGTCGGGCAGCTTCAGCGTCTTGACGATGCGCGCGACGACGCCGACCTCGTGCAGGTCCTCGACCGACTCGGGCGCCTCCTCGGGGTTGCGCTGCAGCACGAGGAACAGGTAGCCGTTGTGCGCCTCGGCCTTGGCGACGGCCTCGCGCGCGGCCGGCGTCTCGAGCAGGAGCGGCATCATCAGGCTCGGGAACGGGACGGCGCGCTGCAGCGGGAACACGAACAGCGTGTCGGGCAGGGCGTCCTGCACCAGCACCGAGCCGGCGTCGCCTGCCTCCAGCGCGACCGACGGGCCGGCGGCGGCGGCGGCGTCGGCCGGATCGATCGGGTCGTCGCGTTCCGGGTCGGAGGGGCTGCCGTCGTGCATCGCCCCGTTGTAGGGCCCGCCGCCGGACGACGAAAGACCGCGCGGGGCGCCGCGCGAGGCCGCCCGAAAAAACGAGGGCGCATGGACCGCTGCGTGACACCACGCGACCGCTCCGCCGTTCCTGCCTGCCCCAAGTCGTGGAACGGACGGCGCGGACCAGACGATCCATGCGCCCGAAGAAGGTGCGGATGCACGTCCACGCAACACACGCGGAGACCGCAGCGCGACCCTGCCTGCCCCAATGTGTGGGCCACGGCGCGGTGGTTTCGGAAGACCCGTGCATCCGCGGCGAGGAGGCGACGCCGAAACGTCGATCCTCGCCGTAGACGATCAGAAGACTGGAGAGAACGAGCCGGTAACGACCGCGCTCGCGCGCGGCCCACGGCCAGCGTGATTCCGCAGGGATTCAGGAGAACGAGATCAGCGCGACGAGAGCACGCGCACGCGCACCAGGGTGCCGCTCTCGCGGTCCTCGGTGTCGAGATAGCCGACGTGCCGCGCCGGCAGCGCCGAGACGTCGACGCCGGGCAGCGCCGCGGCGATGCGCTCGAACAGCGGCGACAGGTCGAGGTCGAACAGCCCGGCGACGCGTTCGCCGCCGATCGACTGGACCGCGGCGCCCGCCGCCTGGTCCCGCCGACCCCGCGGCCGGTTCTGGTGCAGGTCCTCGAGCACCTGCGTGAGCGTGTCGCGGTCCTCGGCGAGCAGCAGCGACTCGTCGTGCACGCCGATGCAGGCGCTGACCTCTCGGTCGCGGCGCAGCTCGAGCACCTCGGCGCGCCGCCCGCCGCCGTCCTCGACCTCGACGTCGACCAGCGCGCCGAGGCCGGTGGTCTCGACGACGCGGCGCAGGTCGGAGAACAGGTGATGGGCGGCCGCCCGGCTCTTGGCGCGCACGGCGTAGACCGGCGCGACGGCGGCGAACGCCGAACCCTCGGCGAGCGGGCCGAAGTGCAGCTGAACGGTGCCGCGCGCCCCGAGCCGGGAGAGCACGTTGCGCTCGAAGTCGAGGCCGAAGTCGCGGAACGCCCGGCGCAGGTCCCAGATCAGGTGCGCGGAGCGCGGCGAGCTCGCGGCGACCGCCGCCAGATCCACCGACAGCACGAGGCCGCCGAGGCCGCCGCGCGGGAGCTCGCGCAGCAGCGTCTTCGCGGCCACCGGCTGCGTCGCCGCGAACCAGCCGTCGATGTCGCTCGCGCCGCGCGGGCCGCCCCGGCCGCCGCCGGTCGCGCGCTCGTCGAACTCGAGCAGCAGCGTCGCGGCCAAGTCGGCGCGCATGGGCGTGACCGTAATCATGATCGGTTTCGCCGCGCCGAGGCCCGACGAGCCGAGCAGCTGCGCGGTGGCCCCGCTGCTCGCGCCGCGCAGGCGCTGGCCGAGGCGCGCCCAGTCGCCGTAGACCAACAGCGAGCCCTTCGGCGTGTCGATGCGGTCGTGCAGCGACGTGAAGCGCGGGTCGGCCGACAGCACGAGCCGGTCGGGCGTCGCCGACGTGCGCGTCGGGTCGACCTCGAGGACCTCGCGCATCGCCGAGCCGTCGTTGCCGACCACCAGGTCGTCGCCGAGCAGCGCGAGTTCGACGACCTCGCCGGGGCCTTCGCCGCCGCCGCGCAGCCGCCACGTCTGGCGCTCGCCGACGAGGCGGTGGCGGGTCGCGAGCGCGCCGGCGGCCGTCGCGTCCTCACCCTCTGCGGCGCCGGCCGCGACCCCCCCACCTTCGAGCACCAGCCGCAGGCGGTCGGCCTCGTCCCGGAGCAGGCTCGCGCGCAGCAAGAGCAGCGGCGCTCCCTGGCGCCCGACGATGCCGGTCAGGACCAGCTCGAGCTCGCCCGGACCGCGGTGCAGCATGCCGCGCACGAGCGACAGCGCCCGCGTCGAGCCGTCGGCGCCGACGCCGGTGCCGAGCACCGCGTCGAGCGCCGGGTCGGCGAGCAGCCGATGCACCGAACCGGCGCCGGCCCGCGGCCCGGCCGCGCCCGGCGCATCGGCGACGCGGTCGAGGCGCAGGTAGGCGTACGGCGCCTCGATGCAGTCGGCGAGCCGCGGCGCGCCGGCGGTCCGATCCTGGGTGGGAGCCGAGCCCACCACCGCCGCTGCCATCAGCATCGTCTGCGCGAAGCGCCGCATCGCCTCTCCTCGAGCAAGCGCAGTGCCACCGGCCCGAAGTCGGAACTACAGGTTTCGTAGTCAGTTGCGCGCACGAGTCCCGGCCCGGGACCGTGCGGCGATCGCCCACATGTGCGAGATCCGCACGCCCTGGTCGACGCGGGGCCCGGCGGCGCGGCGTCAACCAGCGTCCGGCGGGCGCGCTGCGAGCTTGTCGTAGAGCGTGCGCCGTCCGATGCCGAGCAGCCGCGCGGCCTCGGCCTTGTTGCCGCCGGCGCGGGCGAGCGCGCGATCGATCGCCCACTGCTCGAGCCGGGCGAGTTCGAGCGGCAACGGGTCGGCGGCCTCGGCGGGCTCGGGCGGCGACAGCCACGCCGCGCGCAGCTCGTGGCCGTCTGCCAGCGCGAACACGCGCTGCATCTCGTTGCGCAGCTCGCGCACGTTGCCGCGCCACGGCCGCGCGCGCAGCGCGGCGGCGAGCTCGTCGCCGATCGCCGGCGCGGGCACGGAGCGCTCGGCCGCGAACTGCGCCGCGAACTGCGCCGCGAGCAGCAGCACGTCGTCGCCGCGTTCGCGCAGCGGCGGCAGGTGCACGGTCACCACCGCCAGCCGGTAGTAGAGGTCCTCGCGCAGCCGGCCCTCGGCGACCGCCGCGCGCGGATCGCGGTTGGTCTCGGCGAGCACGCGCACGTCGACCTCGTGCTCCCGGTCGCTGCCGACCGGCCGCACGCGCCGCTCCTCGAGCACGCGCAGCAGCTTCACCTGCAGGTCGAGGTCCATCTCGGTGACCTCGTCGAGGAAGAGCGTGCCGCCGGACGCCTGCCGGACGAGCCCGACGCGGTCGCGGTCGGCGCCGGTGAACGCCCCCTTCGTGTGGCCGAACAGCTCGCTCGCGAGCAGCGCGCGCTCGATCGCCGCGACGTTCACGCCGACGAACGGGCCGC
>CALKYL010000252.1 GCA_938003515.1 uncultured bacterium | reverse complement strand
TGCACTGGCTGCGCCGCGCCCTGCTGCAGCTCGCGGCGATCGGCGAGACCGTGGTCGAGTCGCTGCGGCGTCTGCCGCCGGTCGAGCTCGGCCAGGTGGCGCGCACGACGCTGCGCTTCACGCTCGAGCCGGCGATGTTCGTGGCGCTCGCCGGCGCGGTGATCGGCGGCCTCGCGACGTTCTTCGCGCTGCGCAACAACCCGATCGACGGCGGCTTCGAGACCGCGCTCCTGACCGGCACCGGCAAGGTCGCGAGCGCCGTGCTCGTGCCCCTGCTCAGCGGGTTCTTCTTCACCGCGCGCATCGCCGCCGGCGCGTCGGCCAGGCTCGGCACGATGAAGCGCACCAACCAGGTCGCCGCGCTGCGCCTGATGGGCGTGCACCCGGCGGACTACCTCTTGACGCCGCTGGTGTGGGCGATGGTGCTGGCGATGCCGCTGGTGACGTTCGGCGGGGTCGTGGCGGCCGCGGTCGCCGCCGCGCTCGCCGCCAACGCCGTCTCGGGCATCACGATGGTCGGCTGGGCGACGGCCTACTTCATGACGGTCGACGCCCACGACGTGCTCGTGGTGCTGGGGAAGTCGACGCTCTCGGGCTACCTGGTCGCGCTGACGTGCTACCACCTGGGCACCGGCCCCAAGCGCTCCGGCGCCGAGGTCGGGGAGGCCGTCAACGCCGCGATCGTCGTTGGCATGGCGCTCGTGCTCGCGGTGCACGCCGGGCTGACCTTCCTGGTCTACGCCTGACGCGGGCCCCTCCGGGCGGCGGTGTCATCGGGGGATCAACGGCTCAAGGGCCCGGCCGGACCGGGCCGATGAGCAGACTCGTGAAGGGCATCGAGAAGATCACTTCGGTCCGCCTCGCCGAGATCCTCACCGAACGCGGAGCGGTCTCGTCCGAGGTCATCACGGACGCCCTCTACTCCCAGGACAAGAACGGCGAGCCGTTCGTCCAGGTGCTGGTCAACGGCGGCCACATCACCGAGTGGGACCTCGCGAAGATCGTCACCGAGAACTTCAACCTGCCGTTCCTGATGGCGGGCAACTACCAGCTCAGCGAAGAGGCGAAGACGCGCCTGCCGAAGGAGACGCTGTTCAAGTACACGATCGTGCCGCTCGACACGTTCGGCGACATCGTCTGCGTCGCGATGCCGGTGATGCTGTCCTTCGAGGACATCGCCAAGATCCAGAAGGACCACAACTGCGATCTGTTCCCCTACGTCGGCCTGATCACCGAGAACCGCAAGGTGCTAACCGACCTGCACAAGGACTATCCGGAGTGGCTGCAGGAGGACACGCGGCGCCGTGAGGAGGAGGCCAAGCGGCGCAAGGCCAAGGCGTCCAAGCAGTCCGGCGACTGGATGAGCATCTTCGACGCCGGCGACAAGGCCATCCAGGCGCAGAACAAGAAGTAGCCGTCGCTCGCGGCCGCGGCGGTCCGTGCAGGCCGCCGGTCAGGGCTTCTCGATCACCCAGCCCTCGCCTGGGCGCCAGGTCAGCCGCTGCAGCACCTCGCCGTCCGCGCCGCGCACGACGCCGCGGTCGGTGCGGCCGTCGTCGTTCGTCGACGACCAGACCTCGGACGTGCCATCCGCCAGCGTCGTCGTGACGGTGTCGGCGCGGCCGTCTTCGTCGAGGTCCTCCTGGACCATGGTCCATGCGCCGTCCGGGCCGTGGAACGTCGAGCGCTCGAAGACGCCGTTGCGGTTCTCGTCCTGGTGGAACGCGAACAGCGCGCCGCCGCGGCGGAAGTACAGCCGGAAGCCGTCGGCGATCGGCTCGTAGCGGAACAGCGGGTCCTCGGCGGCCGTCGGCACGCGGCTGGCGCTTCGCCACATCATCAGGCAGACGATCGCCGCGCCGGTCGCGCCGAGCGCCGCGAAGACCGGTAGCACGCTGCGATCCGGCGGAGCGGACGGGCGCGGCTCGCTCGGCTGCTCGGCGCCGTCGGTCGACCGCAGCGCGAGCTCGGTGAGCTCGTCGATGTCGATGTCTTCGGGCGCGAGGATCGCCTTGGCCCGCTCGAGGCTCGACGCGGG
>CALKYL010000251.1 GCA_938003515.1 uncultured bacterium | reverse complement strand
GCCGGCGCTCCTGCCCGGCGTGCCGAAGGTCGCCGCGGCGCGGCTCGGCGCACTGGTCACGAGGCTCGCCGAGCGGCAGGAGCTCTTCGCCGCGACCGGCGGCTGCCACGGTGCGCTGCTCGCGACCGCCGACGGCCGGGTCGTCGCCGCCGCCGAGGACGTCGGCCGCCACAACGCGCTCGACAAGGCGATCGGCAGCGCCGCACGCGCGGGCGCTCCGCTCGAACGGCTCGTCGCGGTGCTGTCGGGCCGGGCGGGCTTCGACCTGATCGTGAAGTGCCTGCGCGTGCGTGTCGCGGTGATCGCGTCGGTCTCGGCGCCGAGCGCGCTCGCGTTCGACTTGTGCGAGGCCGCCGGCGCGACGCTGGTCGGCTTCGTGCGCGGCGACCGCCACGAGGTCTACTGCGGCGCGGACCGGCTGGCGGCGGACTGAGGTTGCGACCGCGATCGACGCGTCCCGCGCGATCGGGGCCGGGGTCCCGCCGCCATCACTCGTGGCTGCCCGGACGGGCGAAGCCGCGCACGCCGCTCTGGAAGAACTCCAGCATCATGCGGCCGTGCCCCGAGCGACCGCAGCCGCCCGTGAGCAGCGCCGCCGCCGCGTTGCGGCGCGGATCGCCGGCGGTGCCGAACACCGCGCGATAGCAGCGCTTCAGGTCGGCGATGTCGTCGGCAGGCACGTTGCCGCGGCGGAGGCCGACGACGTTCAGGCCGTGCACGACGCTGCGGCCGGTCGCGATCGTGAACGGCGGCACGTCGTACGCGATCGACGCGTTGCCGCCGATCATCGCGCCGTCGCCGATGCGCACGTGCTGGTGCACGCCGACGCCGCCGCCGAGGAACGCGCCCGCGCCGATCCGGACGTGGCCGCCGAGCATGACGTTGTTGGCGAGCACGGCGGACGCACCGACGACGCAGTCGTGGCCGACGTGGCTGTTCGCCATGAGCAGCACGTCGTCGCAGATCTGCGTCGATGTGCCCGGCCGCGTGGCGCGGTTCACCGTCACCGCCTCGCGCACGACGACGCGGTCGCCGATCAAGACGCCGGTCTCGGTCGCCGGGTCGAAGCGTCGGTCCTGAGGTTCGCCGCCGAGCACGGCGAAGCTGTCGACCACCACGCGTTCGCCGACGACCGTGCCCCGGCGCAGGATGCAGTGCGCGCGCAGCTCCGACCCCGCGCCGACCACCACGCCGGCCTCGACGATCGCGTAGGCCCCGATGCGCACGTCCGCGGCGATGCGCGCGCCCTCCGCGACGACCGCCGTGCGATCGATGTTGCAGCCGTCCGAGATGTCGTAGCGGCGGAGCATCAGCGGGAACCGAGGCCGCGGAAGCGCACCAGCCTGCCGCTCGCCTCGTCGAACAGCTTGAGGCCGAACGCGCGCAGCGAGCGCAGGATCGTCATCGGCGTGACCTGCGAGAACATCGGGTGCGAGTCGTGGCAGGCCTGCAGCCGGTAGTTGGGGATGCGCGAGTTCAGGTGATGGATGTGGTGGAAGCCGATGTTGCCGGTGAACCACTGCAGCAGCCGGGGCAGCTTGAGGAACGCGCTGCCCTCGAGCGCCGCCTCGGCGAAGCTCCAGTCGTCGCCGCGTCGCCAGTATGCCCGCTCGAACTGGTGCTGGGAATAGAACAGCCAGACGCCGATGCCGCCCGCCACCGCGAGGATCGTCAGCTGCACGACCAGGTACGGGACCAGGCCGATCCACGTGCTGACGAGCGCGGCCACCGCCACGAGCGAGAGCGTGGTCAGCCAGACCGAGCGGCGCTCGCGCGCGCTCGACTTCGGGTTCGGGATGCGATGTTCGACGAGGAACATCACGAGCGGCGCGACGCCCAGCAGCACCAGAGGGTTGCGCGCGACCCGGTAGGCGGCGCGCTTCCACCACGGCGCCGCCCGATACTCACGCACCGTGAGCGTCCAGACGTCGCCCGTGCCGCGTCGGTCGAGGTTGCCGGTCGTGCCGTGGTGGATGGCGTGCTCGCCGCGCCAGTGCTCGAACGGCGTGAAGGTCAGCACCCCCGTGACGAAGCCCCAGAGCGCGTTCGCTCTGCGCGACGCGAAGAACGAGCCGTGCCCGCAGTCGTGGAAGATGATGAAGACGCGCACGAGCAGGCCGCCGGCGAGCACGGCGAGCGGCAGCGTCAGCCACCACGAGACGCTGATGGTCCACGCGATCACCGCCCAGACGGCGAGGTAGGCGCCGACGGAGTTCACGAGTTGCCAGCTGGCGCGGAGCGCGCAGGAACGCTGGTAGGCCGCGACCAGCGGCTTCCACGATTCGGTCGTCATGTGTGTCGTCACCCGCCCTTCATCGGCATTCGCCCGCCACCGACAGCGGCCGAGGGCGGCGGCCGCCGCGTCGGCCCGGTCCGCGTCCCGAGGCCGCCCGGGTCAGCGAGACGCGCCCTGCCGGCGCCCCCTCGCAGGACCTCGCGACCACCCGTTGGCGGAGTCGTAGAACTCGCCGTCGTCGCCCTGGATCGCGGCGTCGAGCCGCTCCGCGATGCCGAACATCTTGACGACCGTCGCGTGGTCCGGATCGGTCGTGAACACGTTGCCCTCATACCAGTCGAGCCAGCGGCCTCCGGCGAAGCGGGCCGCGAACGGGCCGCTCTCGGGGTCCGCGGTCAGGTCGCCGTCGGCCGCGACGATCGCCAGCCACTCGTCGGCCGTGATCTCGTGCCCCTTGTTGGCGGCCCAGTCGAGGGCCCTGGTGATACGGAGGTCGTAGCCCATCGCGCCGAGGGGACCGCCCCTCACCAGTTGCGACGGGCGCGCGGCCCGCGGGAGTCGGAGCGGGGCGCGCGCTCCTGCGCCTCGTTGACGCGCAGCGCGCGGCCGTCGAGGTCCTTGCCGTCGAGCGCCTCGATCGCCGCCTTGGCGTCGGCCTCGGTCTCCATCTCGACGAAGGCGAAGCCGCGCGACTGGCCGGTGTCGCGGTCGAGGATCAGCGACACGTTCTTGACGCGCCGCGAGTCCTGGCCGAACGCGGCGGCGATCGAGTCTTCGGTGGAGTGGAACGCGAGGTTCCCGACGTAGAGTCTGTTGCCCATCTGAGGTCTGGTCTGGCAGTCGGTTCTTGCGGACGTTCGAGGTCGTGTGCCGCTGCCGACACGGCAGCGGTGCATCCGCAGAAGGCGACTCGACGGGCCCCGGGTCGACGAGACGTCGAGGGGGGCCAGACCGAGCAATCCCGCGCCGGGCAGCACGCCCGGGCCGCGAGACTCCGCCGCTCACGCACGCGAAATCGATCGGACAGCAAAGCGGCCGACGAGCTCGTCGCTCGCCTGCCGCCGGGGCGGATCCTAGGACAAATCGCGCCGAAAGACGCGATCAATCGCGGAACGGCCGAAAACGGTCGCGACGCGGCGGCCCCGGCTCAGCGTCCGGCCGCTGGCGCCCCGTCCTTCGCACAGCGGAACCCCGTGTGGCACAGGGACGTGTCCGGGGTCGACTTCATGCGGGTGCCAGGCAGGTAGCCGAGGCAGTAGACGTCGCTGCACAGGTAGGACCCGCCGCGCATGACGCGCTTCTCTGCGCCGGGCTCCGCCGGGTCGAAGCTCGTCGCCGGCCCCGGCGGATCGACGCGCAGCGCGCCGGGGTCGCCGTAGCCGTCCGGTCGGTAGCGGTCGCGGCACCACTCCCAGACGTTGCCCGACATGCCGTAGAGGCCGAAGCCGTTCGGCGCGAACGCGCGTACCGGCGCCGTGCGGGCCCAGCCGTCGGCGAGCGTGTTGTGGCGCGGGAAGTCCCCCTGCCAGATGTTCGCCTGCCACGCCCCGCCCGGCGTCTGCTCGTCGCCCCAGACGTAGCGCCGCCGGTCGAGCCCGCCGCGCGCCGCGTACTCCCACTCGGCCTCGGTCGGCAGGCGCTTCCCGGCCCATGCGGCGTAGGCCGTGGCGTCGCGCCAGCTGACGTGCACGACGGGGTGCTCGTCGAGGCCGGCGATCGACGAACCGGGCCCCTCGGGATGGCGCCAGTCGGCGCCCGGCACGAACGACCACCACGTCCAGAACGCGCGCAGGTCGACCGCGTCCGGCGGCGGCGTGAACACCAGCGACCCGGCGACGCGCAGCGCGTCGGGCAGGTCGGGCACGTCGGACGCCGGCGGCGGTTTCTCGGCGTCGGTGACGTAGCCGGTCGCCTCGACGAAGCGCCGGAACGCGGCGTTGGTGACCTCGGTGGCGTCGAGCCAGAAGCCCGACAGACGCACGCGGCACGCCGGCGCGTCGCGGTCGCCCTCCTGGCTGCCGAGCACCGCCTCGCCGCCGGGGATCCACACCATGTCGGCGGGTGCGGCCGCGGCGGGGGCCGGCGGCCCGTCGGAGCGCGGCCCGTCACCGCACGCGGACAGCGCGGCGACGAACGCGAGCGGGAGGCGCCGAGCGTGCTGCATGCCGGCATCGTCGCCGCTCCGCCGCGGCGCGACAACCGCGCCGACCGGGGCGTTTCGCGCCGCTACTGCTCGCTGCGGTTGTAGAACAGGGCCGGCGTCGGCCCGCGCGAATCGCGGAAACCCAGCCAGAGCCGCGCGCTGTCGGCGACCAGCACCGGTTCGTCCTGCAGCGCGGTGCCGTCGCCGAAGCCGGCCGGGGCGGTGAACGTCAGCCCGAGGTCGACCGAGGTCGACAGGCGCACGCGCCCGGCGCCGCTGCCGACGTCGCCGGCGCGCCAGGCGACGAAGACGTAGTTGCCCCGGGCGGCGAGGCTCGGCCGGCCGGTCGGCTCGACGGCCGCGCTGAGGGTCACGTGCTCGGGCGAGGCGCCCGCCGCGCCGATGCGCGAGAACGCGAGGTCGTCGCCGCCGCCGACGTAGGCCGCGAACAGCCGTTCGCCCTCGCACGCGACGGCCGGCGCGGTGATGAAGCCGAGGTCCGTCGAGCGGATCTCCGTCGCCACCGTCGGCCACGTCGCCCCCCCGTCGACGGACACGACGTATTCGAGCGCGCCGTTCCGGGTCCAGACGAGGTAGACGCGCGCGCCGTCGTGGCAGGTGCGCACGTCGGCGACCGCGCTGGTCGCCGCGCTGCGCCGCGTGGCGCTCGTCCACATCGTCCCGCCGGTCGTCGTGCGGCACAGGTGCACGCCCGGCGACGGCGACGGCAGCCCCTGCGGATCGTCGAAGAACGCCAGCCACGCGACCGCCCCCTCGCAGCCGAGCGCGAGGTCGCGCTGGTTCGCGCCGTTGTCGTCGACGGCCACCGCCGCCGTCCAAACGGCGCCGCCGTCGGCGGAGGACGCGACGGTGACGCGCTGCTGGCCGAGGCCGGGGCTGCCGGCGAGCCAGGCGCAGTAGCGCCGGGCGCCGCTCGCCGCGAGCCGCGGCGACGTCGCCGGCGCTCCGCC
>CALKYL010000250.1 GCA_938003515.1 uncultured bacterium | reverse complement strand
AGCCGCGTGCGGCGCCAGGAGGCGTTCGTGCTGACCGCCGCCGACAGCCAGCCGGTCGCCGAGGGGCTGCAGCGGCTCACCGGCGTCGTGCTCCGGCTCTACGACGACGCGAGCCACGCGGCGACCGTGACGGCCGAGGAGGCCTTCGTCGAACTCGGACGCGACGCGAACGGACAGCCGACGATCGACGAGCAGAAGGAGTTCGACCTGCGGCGCGCGGTCGTGACGAGCGAACCGGGCAGCCGCATGGCCGGCCTCCGGCTCGGGCTCGGCGACGCGCGCGTGCAGCTCGGCGACGACGAGGTGCGGCTCACGACCGGGCCCGCGCAGCCGGTGCGGCTGGTCGTGGAAGGCGAGAATCCGGCGACGCTGGTCGGCCGCGGCGCGAAGGCCCGCCTGCCGCGCGACCGGGCGTCGGGCCTGCAGCGCGCCGACGTCGAGATCCTGAGCGAGCCGGTGCTCGAGACCGCGGACCTGCGCGTCGAGGCCAAGGGCCGCATGCGCTACGTCGAGGACACCGTCGGCGGCGGCGCCCAGGTCACGCTCGACGACGAAGTGCAGCTCGACCTCGCGCGCGCGGGCGTCGACCTGCCCGGCCTGGGCGGCGCTCCGGACGGCGGCGGCGGCGCGGACGGCGGCCCCGCGCGTTCGTTCGTGCGCGGCGACCAGTTCACCGGCTGGCTGCTGCGCACGCCGGGCCGGCCCGGCGAACGGGACGGCCGCGCGATGGTCTGGCAGCGCCTGGTGCTCGCCGGCGCGCCGGCGACGGTCGAGGCGCCCGGCATCCGGGTCGACACGCCGCGCCTGACCGTGCTGCCGGGACCGCTCGGCGAGCCGTTCGTCGTCACCGCGCACGGCGGCGAGTCGCGCGTGCGCCAGACCGAGCTGCGCTCCGGGAAGGGGCCGCGCGACCCGGTCGTCGGCGTCTCGCCGCGGCGCATCCACCTGCTGCGGCCGGCGGACGGCGCCGGCGCGCTGCACCGCGCCCTCGGCTTCCCGCGGTGGACGCTGCGCTCGCTCGAACGCCAGCAGGTCGTCGTGTTCGAGGCGGGCGCGCGCCTCGAGAGCGGCACGCGCACGCTGCGGGCGAGCGACGGGCTGCTCGTCGTGCGGCGCGTCTCGGGCACGAGCGGCGTGGTGCAGGGCTTCGGCGACGTCGAGGTGCGGCAGGCGGGCGAACCCGACCCGCGCACCGGCGCCCCGCGTCCCGACCTGGTCGCGCGCGGCAGCGACGGGCTCCGGCTGCTGGTCGGCGAGGGCTTCGAGCGCCTCGAGGTCGGACCGCGGGACGTCCCGCGCGCGGCGCGCTGGCGCGAGCACCGCTACGACGTCGCCTACGGCGAGGCCCGGGCGCGCGGCGCCGGCGGCTGCGTCGTCACGCGTTCGCCGGACGGCACGCGGGTGTCGCTCGCCGCGCCGTTCGACGAGATCGAGGCGGACTTCCCGCCGGACGGCCTCGCGCTGCGGCGCGTGCGCACGCTCGACGCGGCGCTCGAGGCGGACGTGCTGACCGCGCTCGACGTCACGGGGCTGCCGCTGCACGCGACCCTGGACCGCGGCGGCGAACGCGCGCTGGCGCGCGCGCCCCGGCTCTTGCAGATCGGGCCGCGTTCGCTGCGGCTGCTGCCGATGCCGGCGGACGAGAGCCCGTGGTCGGACCTGTCCGAGCTCGACCGCACGCCGCGCCTCGAGCGCCGGTGGCGCGAGCCGGGCCGCGCGCCCGACGCGGAGCCGTTCGCCGTCGAGGTGCTCGGGCCCCGCATCGACGTGCACCACGCCGGCGGTCGGGCCTTCGTCGTCGACGCGAACGCGTCCGGCGACGACCTGCCGCGCGTCTACGCCCGCCTGCCGCAGCCCGGCGAGGTCGAGCCGACGACGGTTGCCTGCGCGGCCGAGCGCCTGCGCATCCTGCCGTTCGCGCTGCCGCCCGACGTCCGGCGCATGCACCTGGCCGGCGCCGCCGGGCCGGTCGCCGACGTCGTGTTCCACTCGCTCGCGCGGCCCTGGCTCCTGGTCGACCGCGTGCGCGACTTCGAGCTGGACGACGCGCGGCAGGGCCACGTCGAGGGTATCGGCGAACGGCTGTTCGTCGCGCAGGGCGGCGCCGCCGCGCTGTTCGTCGGCGACCCCGACGCGCAGACGCCTGCGACCGTGCGACGCACCCGCGAAGGCCGCACCGTCGAGATGCAGGGCGCGCGCGTGCAGGTGCACCGCGACGACGCGGTGCGGCTCGCCGCGCTCGGATCGTTCGCGGACCGCTCGACGTTCCTGCAGCCGACGATGACGTTGCACGAGCCCGGCGCGACCGGTCTCCTGTCGCACATGCGAGCTGTGTGCCGCGGCAACATCCACGTCGACCCGGACGCCGTGCGGTTCGAGGGGCCGGTGAACGCGCGCGGGATCCGGCCGGACGGCGACGACGATCCCGACGGCGTGCAGATCGAGGCCGAACAGCTCGAGATGCAGCGGCTGGCGGCGACCGGTGAGGTCGTGCTCGTGACCGGCCGCGACGTGGTCGTCGACTGGACGCGCCTGGACGCGCGCGCCGCGGAGGTCGAGCTCGACCTGCGCCGCAACCGGTGCGTCGCCTACGACCCGGACGGCGCCGAGGTCGACCTGCCGGACGGGCGCTGGCTGCGTTCGCGACGCATCGAGGTCAACTACGACACCTGGTCGATCAGCATGGGGGCGGGCCGGCTCGGCCAGCGCGGCAGCGGACGGGAAGGCGAGCGGTGAGACCCGGCGAACCGCTGCTCCGGCTGCTGCTCTGCCCGGCCGCCGCCAGCTTCGCCCCCCAGAATCCCGCGACGGCCCAGCAGGAACCGAACGACTACCGGCTCGACTACGGCGCCTACCGCACGATCGAGCGCGACGACTTCCACGAGACGCACGCGCAGGGCGGGTTCCGGCTGTCGGTGCCGCGCCTCGATCTGACGATCCGCGGCGAGCGCGTGCTGATCCTCAACGACCTCGAGGAGATGCGCGCCGCGATCACCCGCGAACGCGAGAGCGGCCTGCCGACGAGGGGCGTGCCGCCGCCTTCGCCCCGGCGCCGGCTGTCTCCGGACGCGCTGCGCCTGCGGCTCGAGCGCACCCTGCGCGCGCTGGGTCAACCGACCGCGACCGCCGGCGACGACGCCGCGCGCGACGTGCTGCGGCTGTTCCGCTACCTCTACTGCGAGGGCGGCGTCGTCGTCGTGCAGCGAGGGCTGGAGGTCGTGCGGTGCGACCGCCTCTGGATCTCGCCGCTCGACGACCGCATCGTCGTCGAGAACGCCGAGCTGCGCTACGTGACCGCGACGTCGCGCGGCGAAGAGACGCTCGTGGTGCGGGGCCCGCGCCTGGTCAAGCAGGGGCCGCGCTGGGTCGGCGAGGACGTCGTGCTGACGACGTGCACCGCCGCCGAGCCGCACGCAGCGCTCGCCGTCGACGAGGTCGAGATCATCGAACGCGAAGGCGAGTTCGAAGTCGTCGCGCGCGGCCAGACGCTGCAGATCGGCGGCACGGCGGTGCTCCCGGTGCCGGACGCCCGCTTCTTCACCGGCAGCCAGAGCGAGTTCCCGATCCGGCGCGTCAGCGCCGGCTACTCCGGCTTGCTGGGCGGTCAGCTCGGCGTCGTCTTCGGCCTCCCGTGGAACGGCACCGGCGGCGTGCTGCACGAGTGGCTGACCGGGCGGCCCGCCGGCGAGTTCCGCGGCGACTGGGAGCTCGGCGTCGGGTGGATCCAGGAGCGCGGCTTCCCGCTCGAGGGCGCGCTGACCTACCGCGCGGACGGCGTCTACGAGGGACGCACCGAGGCCTTCTTCCTCGACGACAGCGGCATGAACCTGCGCGAGATCCAGGTCAACGTCGACGGCAGCGCGATCGGCGACGACAGCCGCGGCCTCGTGCGCAGCCAGAACCGCCTGTTCTTCGGCGATCGCACGCACCTCGACCTCGTCGCGTTCCACGCGTCGGACGCCGCGGTCTACTCGGACTTCTTCATCGGCCCGTACCGCGCCGACGAGGTGCCGGAGACGAGCACCTACCTGCACCACGCGGACGGCAACCACCTGCTGACCGTCGGCACGCGCTTCAACCTGTCCGACTTCAGCTACCGGGACGACCGCGCGCTCGCGAACCGCTTCGTCGAGGAGCTGCCGGTCGTGACCTACCAGTGGCTCGCGCAGCCGGTCGCGACGACGCCGTGGGAGACGCCGATCGTGCTCGACCTCGAGACCCAGGTCGGTCAGCGCCGCAGCGACTTCGACGACCGGCTCGGGCTGCGCGTCGGCGACCGCACGCTGCGGGCGGACCAGCTGGTCGAGCTGTCGGCGCCGTTCCGCGTCGGCGAGTTCAGCGTGAGGCCCTACGCGTCGGGCCGCGGCACCTTCTACGACGAGGCGGTCGACGGCGAGAGCGAGGGCCGGGTGGCGTTCGAGGGCGGCGTGCAGATCGGCACGCGTCTGTCGCGCACCTGGCGCTGGCTCGACGACGGCGAGCCGCGGGCGCTGCGGCACGTGGTCGCCCCGCGGCTCACCTATCGCAACCGATTCCACGTCGACGACGACCCCGCCGAGTTCTTCCAATACGACACCGTCGACGCGACGCGGCTCTACCGGCTCGGCTACGACCAGGTCGACCTGCTCCGCGAGCGCGAGCTGGTGCGCTTCGAGCTGCGCAACCTGCTGCAGCGATCGGACCCGACGGACGAGGGGCGCGGCCCCCGCGACGTCGTGTTCCTCGACCTGGCCCAGGACCTGTTCCCGGACGACAGCCGCGACAACGGCGGCGACACGCTCGGGCTGTTCTTCTACGACCTGCTGCTCCGGCCCGAGCTCGCGTGGCTGCCGTTCGACGACTTCGCGATCGCGGTCTACGGCGACCTCGACTGGCAGCGGGGCATGCAGACGCTCGACACCGAGCTGCAGTTCGGCCGCGTGCTCGGCTGCGACTGGACGATCGAATACCGCGAGGACACGCTCGTCGACGGCGCGCTCGCGCTCGCGGCCAGCACCGAGCTCTTCGACCGCTGGTCGCTGAACGCCGGCAGCCAGCGCGACCTCGAGCGCGACGAATGGCTCGCCTACTCGTTCGGGCTCCAGCGCGACGACCACGACTGGTCGATCGCGCTTTCGGCCGTCTACAACCCGTTCAGCGACGAGACGACGTTCCGCATCGAGTTCCTGCCGCGGCTCGGCGGCCTGAACCAGCCGCGCCGCGACCGCTTCGGCGGCGCGGACCAGCGCGACCGCTACTCGTTCGACTACTAAGAGAGCTGTTGACTTGAGTGTGCTCGATCCAACGAGAGTCGAGCTACGTTCTCTCGGCGGCGTCACGCCGCGGCGGCGAGCCTGTCGGCGATCGTCGTCC
>CALKYL010000249.1 GCA_938003515.1 uncultured bacterium | reverse complement strand
GTCCGGGCGCTCAACGCTTTTCCGTCGGCGTCGACGACCCGCACCTAGACGACGCACACGTCGGAGCCGTCGGCGAGCACGCCGGTCGGCCGGTCCACCGACACGCTCGAGAGGCCGGCGGAAGGGTCACCGGTGCCCTCGGCATCGATCTCGACGCGCGAACAGGCGGTCAGCGCGAGCAGCGCTGCGCCCCGCAACAGGGCCCGGGTCTTCATGGGATCTTCGATTCCGCCCCATGGCATCGGCCGAAGCCGTCTCGATCCTGGACCCGGACTGCCCGGAAACGCGGCACGCGGGGCGCGGCCGGCGGGAGGACCCGCTCGCGGGGTCGGCGGCCGCGGAGCGGGCCCTGGCGCCGCGAGCCGTCCGTCGGCGACCGTCCGGCCGGGAGGGGGGGGCGGCGCGTTCAGCGCGGCTGCAGCACCCAGGTCTCGAGCATCGGGTGGCGCTCGGTCCAGTGCCGCTTGTAGTCCATCAACGGGCCCATGTCGTAGCGCGAGGCGTTCTCTTCGCAGAGCCAGCGGATCTGTTCGAACTGCAGCAGGTTGCCGATCGACGCCCGGCTCCACTCCTCGACGTAGCTGAACTGCTGGCCGCGGTAGACCCGGCCGGCGACGCCGCCGAAGACGAAGCCGACGTCTTCCTCGCCGTGCCGGGCGAAGATCACCCGGCCGGCGCCGGACACGGCGAGCCGGCGCAGCATGACGCGGTAGAACTCGCGCGACGGCGGCTCGGCCATGCCGCAGCGGCCGATGCCCTTCCAGCTCCGTTCCTCCACGGCGAGCATGCGCGCGTAGATCGCGTCCGATCCGGTCGCGTCGGTCGGCGCGTGACGCTCGTACGTGACGCCGTCGTCCGCGGCCTTGCGGGCGGCCGCGC
Organism: uncultured bacterium; assembly: GCA_938003515.1. The sequence goes on along the minus strand of CALKYL010000249.1, from coordinate 10,897 downwards.
GCACGTTGCGGCGCAGGCGCGGGGAGCGCCGGGACAGCCAGCCGTCGAGGCCGCCATCGAGCGACGCGCGGCACAGCGTCGTCGGCTGCAGGCGGTGGATGCGGTAGCCGTCGCCGAAGGCCGCCAGCAAGGACCGCCGCTGCGCGCTGCGCGGCAGGACTCCGCCGAGCAGGACGCTCGGCCGCTCGCTGCCGGCGGCCAGCGCGGCCAGCCAGTCGACCAGCAGCGCGACCGCGTCGGTGCCGAGCAGGGGGTTCCCGAACAGCCAGTGCGACTCGACGGGTTCGAGCAGGAAGCCGAGCCGGAAGTGGAAGCCGTCGGCGAACGCGAGCACGTTGCCACCGTCGGCGTGCAGCCGCAGCCGCCGGTGCGGCGCGAAGGTCTCGTGGAACGAGAGCGCCCACTCGGTGCGGCAGCAGAACGGATCGCCCTGGGTCGTGCGTGCCGCCGCGCGGTTCCACGCCGAGTCCGGCGCGTCGAGGCCCGCATAGGGATCGGGTTGCGCGCCGCGCGGTCCGACGGCGCGCGGCCTCGGCGCTGGTTGCTCGGCTCCGTGCTCGTCGGTCATGTCCGGTCGGGCAGACTGTACGCAGGATAGACCGGCGCGCCGCTCCGGTCGCGCGAGGTTCGCGCCCGCGCTTTCGGGCCGTGCGCTGGTCCGGGGACCCGCCGCTGCGTAGCCTGCGGTCGGATCGTGGGGGAGGGCTTCGCCGCCTGAGGAAGGAGTTCGACCATGCGCCCGTGTCTTGCGACCCCCTTCGTGTGCCTCGCGTTCGTCGGTTGCGCCGGCCTCGCCGGGCCGCCGACCCACTACGACATCGGCGTCGTGCACCGCCCCGTGACGACCTCGTCGCCCGAGGCGCAGCTCTGGTTCGACCGCGGCCTCGCGCTGACCTTCGGCTTCAACCACGAAGAGGCCGTGCGCTGCTTCGAGCGCGCGGCCGAGGCCGATCCGGACTGCGCGATGGCGTACTGGGGCAAGGCCTACGCGCTCGGTCCCAACTACAACAACCCCGAGATGACGCCGGACGCGTGCCGCGCCGCGTTCGAGGCGACCGCCGCCGCGGACGCGCGCGTCGGACGCTCCTCGCCGGTCGAGCGGGCGTTGATCGAGGCGCTTGCAGCGCGCTACCCGTCGCCGGACGCGGGGCCGCGCGCGGCGCCGGACGCGGCGTTCGCCGAGGCGATGCGCGAGGTGCGGCGCGCGCACCCGGACGACGCCGACGTCGCCGCGCTGACGGCGGAGGCCCTGATGCAGCTCCGGCCGTGGAAGCTATGGTCGCCGGCCGGCGAGCCCGCGCCCGAGCTCGCCGAGATCCGCCGCGTGCTCGAGCCGGCGCTGCGGCGCTGGCCGGACCACCCGGCGCTCTGCCACTTCTACATCCACGCGATGGAGGCCGGTCCCGAGGTCGCGAAGGCGGTGCCGGCGGCCGAGCGGCTCGAGAACCTGGTGCCGGGCCTCGGCCACCTCGTGCACATGCCGAGCCACATCTACGTCTGGACCGGCCGCTACGACGACGTCGTGCGCGTCAACCAGCGCGCCGTGCGCATGGACGACGCGTTCGTCGCGCACGCCGGGCGCGACAACTTCTTCACGCTCTACCGGCTGCACGACCTGCATTTCGTGGCCTACGGCGCGATGTGGAGCGGCCGCCGCGACGTCGCGCTCGCCGCGGCGCGCCGCATCCCCGGGGAGATTCCGCCCGGGCTCCTCACGGGGTTCGTCGACTTCCTGGACGTCTTCGTCGCGACGCCGCTGCACGTCATGGTGCGCTTCGGCATGTGGGAGGAGGTGCTCTCCGAGCCGGCGCCGCCGGAGGAGCTGCTGGCGGCGCGGGCGGTGTGGCACTACGCGCGGGGGGTGGCGTATGCCGCGCTCGGCCGGGTCGACGACGCGGTCGCGGAGCAGCGCGCGTTCGTCGCGGCGAAGGCGGCGGTGCCCGGGACCAGGGTCCTGTTCAACAACCCGGTCGCCGAGATCCTCGCGGTCGCGGAGGCGGTGCTCGCCGGCGAGATCGCCTACCGTCGCGGCGAGGTCGAGCAGGCGTTCGCGCTCCTGCGCGATGCGGTCGAGCTCGACGACCGGCTCAACTACGACGAGCCGTGGGGTTGGATGGAGCCCGCGCGGCACGCGCTCGGCGCGCTGCTGGTCGAGCAGGGTCGGTGCGAGGAGGCGGAGCGGGTCTACCGCGACGACCTCGCGCGCTACCCGGAGAACGGCTGGGCGCTGCACGGCCTCGCCGAGTGTCTCGAGCGCACGGGCCGCGTCGCCGAGGCGGCCGCGGCGCGCGCCCGTTTCGAGCGGGCGTTCGCGCGCGCCGACGTGGCGATCCCCGGCTCCTGCTTCTGCCGCACGGCCGAGTGAGAGCGGCCGCGTCGCTCGTGCGGCGGGCGCGCGCGCAGTAGCCTGTCGCGCGCCGTGAAGCTCTCGTTCCCCGCGCTGCTGCTGCTCGCCGCCTGCCGGGATCCCGCTGGGGCGGGGGCGCCTGCGCTCGTGTTGGCCGGGGCGTTACTGACCGCGCCGTTCCAGGCGCTCGCGGAGGAGTTCATGCGCCGGGCGCCCGGTCACGCGATCGAGCTGCATTTCGCCGGGACCCCGCGGCTGGTGATGCAGCTCCGCGAGGGCGCGCCCGCCGACGTGTTCGCGTCGGCCGACGACGCGAACATGCAGCGGGTCGTCGCGACCGGCCGCGGCGCGCGGGCTCCGGCCGTGTTCGCGCAGAACCGGCTCGCGATCGTCGCGGCCGCCGGCAACCCGCGCGACGTGAGCGGGCTGGCCGATCTCGGGCGCGGCGACCTGGTCGTCGTCCTGTGCGGTCCCGAGGTCCCGGCCGGCCGCTACGCGCGCGAGGCGCTCTCGCGCGCCGGCGTGCCGGTGCGCTCGGCGTCGGACGAGCCGAGCGTCAAGGCGGTCGTGGCCAAGGTGCGGCTCGGCGAGGCCGACGCCGGCATCGTCTACGCGACGGACGCGGAGGAAGCCGGGGACTCCGTTCACGCGGTCGCGCTGCCCGCCGAGCACGACGTCGTCGCGTCCTATCCGATCGTCGCGCTGACCGGCGGGCCGAACCCGGCGGCCGGCGAAGCGTTCGTCGCGTTCGTCCGGTCGGCGGACGGCCGCGCGGTGCTGCGGCGGTTCGGGTTCGAAGTGCCATGAGCGCGTCGGTGCGGAGGCTCCCGCGCGCGCTGCTCGCGCCGGCGATGGTGACGGCGCTGTTCTTCCTGCTGCCGCTGGTCGGGCTGGCCGTGCGTGCGCCGTGGGCCGAGGTCCTGCCGCGACTCGGCAGCCCGGCGGTGCGCGACGCCCTGTGGCTGTCGCTGCAGTGCTCGCTCGCGGCGGCCGGGCTCTCGTTCGTCTTCGGCCTGCCGCTCGCGGTCTGGCTCGCCGAGGGCGCCTCCGCGTCACGCACCGCCGTCCGCGTGCTGGTGACCCTGCCGATGGTGCTGCCGCCCGTGGTGGGCGGCGTCGCGCTGCTGCTCGCCTACGGCCGCAGCGGCCTCGCCGGCGGTCCCGCGGGGCAGCTGCTGGGGGTGTTCCTGCCGTTCTCGACGGCGGGGGTCGTCGTCGCCGAGACCTACGTCGCGATGCCCTTCTTCGTGCTGACGGCCGAGGCGGGGCTGCGCGCGTTCGACCGGCGCTACGCCGATGCGGCGGCGACGCTCGGGGCGAGCCCGTGGCGCACGTTCGTCACCGTGACCGTGCCGATGCTCGCGCCGTCGCTGCGCGCGGGGCTGTTGATCGCGTGGGCCCGCGCGCTCGGCGAGTTCGGCGCGACGATCACCTTCGCCGGGAACCTCGCCGGCGAGACCCGGACCATGCCGCTCGCGGTCTACGTGGCGCTCGAGACCGAGCCCGAGGCGGCGTTCGTGCTGAGCCTCTTGCTGGTCGCGGTCTGCTGCGCCGTGCTGTTCGCGCTGCGGCGTCGGTGGTTTCCGGCATGAGCCTCGACGTACACGTCGCGCTCTCGCGCGGATCGCTCGCGCTCGACGCGGCGTTCGTCGTCGCGCCCGACGAAACCGTGGCGCTGGTCGGCCCGAACGGCGCCGGCAAGACGTCGTGCCTGCTGGCGATCGCGGGGCTCCTGCGCCTCGACGGCGGCCGCATCGCGCTCGGGGACCGGGTCTTCGACGGGGGGCCAGCCGGGCCCTGGCTCGAACCGGAGCGCCGCGACGTCGGCGTCGTGTTCCAGGAGCCGCTGCTCTTCCCGGGCATGTCGGTGCGCGACAACGTCGCCTACGGTCCGCGCGCTCGCGGCGCGGGGAAGCGCACTGCGCGCGCGGTCGCGGCGGCGTGGCTCGAGCGCGTCGGCCTCGGCGATCTCGGCGATGCGCGACCGGCCGCGCTCTCGGGCGGCCAGGCCCAGCGGGTCGCGCTCGCGCGCGCGCTCGCGTCGTCTCCCCGGGTGCTGCTGCTCGACGAGCCGTTCGCCGCCGTCGACGCGTCGGCCAAGCTCGCCTTGCGTCGCGAGCTTCGCGAACACCTCGCCGCTTTCGAGGGGCCGCGCCTCGTCGTGGTGCACGACGTCGGCGACGCGCTGGCGCTCGCGCAGCGCGTCGTCGTGCTCGAGGGAGGTCGTGTGGTGCAGACCGGCGGTATCGGAGAGCTCGTCGGGCGGCCGCGCTCGCGCTACGTCGCCGACCTGCTCGGCGTCAACTGCTTCCGCGGCATCTGCCGGAACGGCGCCGTGGCGCTCGGCGGCGTCGAGCTCGTGGTCGCCAGCGCGGAAGAGGGGCCGGTGCTCCTGACCGTGCACCCGCGGGCCGTCGCGCTGTTCCGCGACCGACCGGCCGGGTCGCCGCGCAACGTCTGGCGTGCGCCGGTCGTCGGCCTGGAAACGCAGCTCGATCGCGTTCGCGTGCAGCTCGGCGGCGGCCTGGCGATCGTCGCCGAGGTCACGCCGGCGGCGGTGCGGGACCTCGGCCTTGGCGAGGGCAGCGAGGTCTGGGTCGCGCTCAAGGCGACCGAGATCCACGTCGCCGCGCAGTGAGCGGGCGCGCGCGGTACTCGGGCGGCCGCCGCGAACATCCCGCCGTCCGGTCGCTCGTCGTTCGCCCTGTCGCCGGCGCGCTGCGTGCCATGCGCGCCGAGGGACGCCGTTGCTCAGCGCGCGTCGACCGGCTTCTGCATGCGCCAGAACTGGCCGTCGATCACCTCGTGCTCGACGCCGACCGCCTCGCCGAAGGCCTCGACGGCGCGCACGACCCCGGGGTAGTACTCCGGCCGGTAGTCGTCGCCGAACATGACGCCGCCGGGCCGCAGGCAGTGCCAGTAGTAGGTGACGTCGGAGTAGACGTCGTTCTCCTCGTGCGAACCGTCGATGTAGATCAGGTCGGCCTTGACGCCGCGCACGATCAGGAGGCGCGCCGCGATCGTCGAGGTCGCCGGGAACGGCACGATCACGTCCTCGAGCCCGGCGTGCACGACGTTGGCGAGGAACTGGTAGTAGAGCGTCGGGTAGCCGTGCACGAGGCCCATGTCGGCGCGCGGCGAGCGGCTCGGGTCGAGCCACCAGTCGAACGAGCCGAGCCAGGTGTCGACGCACAGGAGCTGCGCGTCCCCGCGCCGTTCGGCCATCGCCGAGCCCATGTGGATCGCCGACTGGCCCTTCCACGAACCGACCTCGATCGCGAGGCCGGGGTTCAGCTCCTCGACGAGCCGGTCGAACAGCGGCGAATCGCCGTTCCAGCCCTGCGGGTCGAACGGGTAGCGCGCGGCGTCGAAGCCCTGGTAGGGGCTGACCGGATGCAGCATCGCGCGCAGGTCGATCGCGGGCCGGCTGCGCGGCTGCAGCACACGGGGGCGGACGGGGGAGCCGGTCGTCATGCCGGTGCGATCGGCCGTTCGCCGCCGTCGCCTTGAGCCGAGGTGGTCGGCCCGACGCCGGCCGACCGCTATGGTCCGGGGCATGCGCACGGTCCTCGCCACCCGCCTCGGCATCTGCGTCTCCTTCGTGCTCGGTCCGGCGTTCGCGCAGGAGCCCGCCGAGGAGGGCGCCGTCACGGCGTCGAACCTCTCGGGTCTCGCCTTCCGCGAACTCGGCCCGGCGATGTGCTCGGGCCGCATCGCCGACCTGGCCGTCGACCCGGTCGATCCGGCGCGCTGGTTCGTCGCGGTCGCGTCCGGTGGCGTCTGGCGCACCGACAACCACGGCACGACCTTCGAACCGGTGTTCGACGACCAGGGCTCGTATTCGATCGGCTGCGTCGCGATCGACCCGAACAACCGCCACGTCGTCTGGGTCGGCACCGGCGAGAACAACAGCCAGCGCAGCGTGTCGTGGGGCGACGGCGTCTACCGCTCGCGCGACGGCGGCGAGACCTGGCGGAACGTCGGGCTCACCGAGAGCCAGCACATCGGCCGCATCGCGATCGACCCGCGCGATTCGGACGTGGTCTGGGTCGCCGCGCAGGGTCCCCTGTGGAACGACGGCGGTGAGCGCGGCGTCTACAAGACGACCGACGGCGGGGACACGTGGACCCGCGTGCTCGAGCTCAGCGAACGCACCGGCGCCAACGAGGTGCACCTCGACCCGCGCGACCCCGACGTCGCCTACGCGAGCGCCTACCAGCGTCGGCGGCACGTCTGGACGCTGATCGACGGCGGCCCGGAGTCGACGCTCTACAAGACCACCGACGGCGGCCGTTCGTGGCGCGAGATCGACCGGGGCCTGCCGAAGGTCGACCTCGGCCGCATCGGGCTGGCGATCTCGCCGGCCGACCCGGACGTGCTGTACGCGATCGTCGAGGCGCAGCGCGGGGAGGGCGGGACGTTCCGTTCGACCGATCGCGGCGAGAGCTGGACCAGGCAGAGCGGCAAGGTCGCGACCAGCCCGCAGTACTACCAGGAGCTGGTCTGCGACCCGCACGACGTCGACACGGTCTACTGCCTCGACACCTTCACGTCGGTGTCGCGGGACGGCGGCAAGACCTGGACGAACGTCGGCAACCGGCACCGCCACGTCGACGACCACGCCCTGTGGATCGACCCGCAGGACACGCGCCACCTGCTGATCGGCGGCGACGGCGGGCTGTACGAGACGCACGACGGCGGTGCGCACTGGGACTTCTGCGAGAACCTGCCGGTCGCGCAGTTCTACCGGGTCAGCGCCGACCGGGCCGAGCCCTTCTACAACGTCTACGGCGGCACGCAGGACAACAACTCGATGGGCGGCCCGTCGCGCACGACGAGCCTCGCGGGCATCACCAACGACGACTGGTTCGTCACCGTCGGCGGCGACGGCTACGAGGTGCAGGTCGACCCGACCGACCCGAACATCGTCTACACGCAGTGGCAATACGGCGGGCTCGTGCGCCACGACCGCCGGAGCGGCGAGCTGACCGACATCAAGCCGCGCCACGCGCCGGGCGAGCCGCCGATCGTCTGGAACTGGGATTCGCCGCTGCTGCTCAGCGCGCACGCGCCGACGCGGCTCTACTTCGCCGGCGACCGCCTGTTCCGCAGCGACGACCGGGGCGACTCCTGGCGCGCGGTGAGCGGCGACCTGACGCGCGGCATCGACCGCGACACGCTCGAGGTCATGGGCCGCATCCAGGAGGTCGACGCGGTCGCCAAGGACGTGTCGACGTCGATCTACGGCAACGCGACGGCGCTCGCCGAGTCGCCGCTGGACGAGGACCTGCTGTGGGTCGGGACCGACGACGGCCTCGTGCACGTCACGTTCGACGGCGGCGCGATCTGGCAGAGGATCGAGCGCTTCCCGGGCGTGCCCGAGCGCAGCTACGTCACGCGCCTCGAGGCGTCGCGCCACCGCAAGGACCGCGCGTTCGCGGCGTTCTCCAACCACAAGAACGGCGACTTCGCGCCGTATCTGCTGATCAGCGACGACGCCGGCACCAGCTGGCGGCCGATCACCACGGGCCTGCCGCTTCGCGACGTCGTCTGGTCGTTCGCCGAGGACCACGTCGACCCGGACCTCCTGTTCTGCGGCACCGAGTTCGGCGTCTACGTGTCGTTCGACCGCGGCGCCGGTTGGACGCGGCTGACCGGCGGGCTGCCGACGATCGCCGTGCGCGACCTCGAGATCCAGCCGCAGCACGACGACCTGATCCTCGGCACCTTCGGCCGCGGCATCCGCGTCCTCGACGACTACGCCCCGCTGCGCGAGATGTCCGAGGAGCTGCTCGCGAGGCCCGCACACCTGTTCGCCGTGCGCACGGCGCCGCTCTACGTCGAGCGCAGCCGCCTCGGCCTCAACACCGGCCTCGGTTCGCAGGGCTCGACCTACTTCGCGGCGCCCAACCCGCCGTTCGGCGCGATCCTGACGCTGTGGCTGCGCGACGGCGCGAAGACCAGGAAGGAGCTGCGCGAGGAGGCGCAGGCGAAGGCGCGCGAGGCCGGCGTCCCGCACCCGTATCCGAGCGACGACGACATGCGCGAAGAGCTCGCCGAGAACGAGCCGGCGGCGTTCGTGACGATCCGCGACGACGCGGGCGCCGTCGTGCGGCGCGTCGACGCGCCGCGCAAGGCCGGCCTGCACCGCATCGCGTGGGACCTGCGCTACCCGGCGGCGACCAGGATCGAGCTCGGTGACGGCGGCGACAGCGCACCGTGGTCGATGCCCGACGCCGGCCCGCTGGTGCTCGCGGGCAGCTACACGGCGACGCTCGAACAGGAGGTCGACGGCGTCGTCACGGCGCTGGCCGGCCCCGTCGCGTTCGACGTCGAGGCGCTGAACCTCGCCAGCCTGCCCGCCGCGGACCGGGAGGCGGTGCTCCGGTTCCAGCTCGCCGTCGTCGAGCTGCGCCGCGCCGTGCGCGCGTCGAACCGCGTGCTCGCCGACCTGCAGCGCCGCGTCGACCACGTGCGCGTCGCCGCGCGCCGCGCGACGACGGCGTCGACGGAGCTGCTCGCGACGATCGAGCAGCTGGACCGCGATCTGCTCGCGCTGCGCACGGCGCTCTCCGGCGACGCGTCGCTGACCGGCCGGGAGAAGCCCGCGCCGATGTCGATCACCGAACGCATCGAGAACGTCGCGGGCGCGCAGCTCTACACGACGTCGGCGCCGACCCGCACCGAACGGGACGCGTACGAACACGCGGCCGACGCGTTCGAGCCGGTGCTCGCGCGGCTGCGCGCGATCGCGACCGAGGAGCTGCCGGCCGTCGAGCGGGCGCTCGAAGCCGCGGGCGCGGCCGACACGCCGGGTCGGCTGCCGGACTGGCGGCGGCGGTAGGGGGCGTCGCCGCGGCCGATGTCCGTGCACTGCCCTCGGAAGCGAAGTCGGACGCGAACCCGACGCCGTGCGCCGCGCGTGCGGCGTCGCCAGGACGACCGGGCGATGGTCGTCCCGGTCACGGCCTGCGCTCCGGGGGGCGCGGCGTGACGTCGGCGGTGCGGCTCGCGTCGTTCGACGACTACCGCTTCGTCGGCTTCGACGACGCGCAGGCCGAGTTCGAACGGCTGCGGCCGTGCCTCGAGGTCGTCGACTCCGGCCTGCCGCCGACGCACGTGTTCGAAGGAGCGCTGTCGGTGCCGCTGTCGGGCGGCGGTGACTTCCCGACCGGTGGGCTCGTCGACCGCGAGGGCCGACCCGTCGACGCGGCGTTCCACCAGCGCCGGTCGACGGTTCACTTCGGCGAGCGTGTCGCTGCGGTCGGCCAGCGAGCGGTCGAGATCGGCGACGACGTGCTGTATCTCGGGCGGTACTTCGGCCACTTCGGCCACTTCGTGTTCGAGGGGCTCGCGCGCTGCCACGCGCTGCGTGAGGTCGACCCTTCCGTGCCCGTGCTGCTGCACGGCATGACGCGCTATCCGGTCGAGCCACAGCAGCGGGCGGTGTTCCTGGGGCTGGGCCTGACGCCGGAGAGGATCGTGTACGACACGTCGCCGCTCTCGCTTCGGCGCGTGCGCGTGCCGGAGGCGGCGATCGTCTACGGCCAGCGCGTGCACCGCGAGCTCGCCTCGGTCTACCACCAGGTGCTCGAACGGCTCGGACTCGCCGATGAACCCGAGTCCGAGCAGCCGCTGTTCCTGTCGCGCGCCGGACTGCCGCGCTCGCATCGTCGCGTGCTCGAGGAGGCCGACCTCGAGCGCTATCTCGGCGACGAGGGCTTTCGCGTCGTGCGACCGGAGACGCTCCCCTTGCGGGAGCAGCTGCGCCTCGCGCACCGGCATCGGGTCGTGCTCGGCTTCTGGGGTTCTGCGCTGCGTCTGGTCTGGTTCTCGCCGAGACGAAAGGTCGTCTGCTCGCTGCACGACGCCTTCCCGACGCCGACGGTGCTGCAGGAGCACCTGCTGACGGGCGACGAGGCGTGGATGGTGCACTGCGCGGAGACGCCGCGCGACGCGCGCACCTGGCGGAACGCGCAGACGCTGCGCTTCGACGTCCTGGAGCGGTTTCTGCGCGACCAGGGCCTGGTGCGCGGAGTGTCCCGACCGCCGATGCCGACCACCGCTGCCGCGCTCGCGGTCGAGTCGGTCTACGTGCACGCGTTCGAGCTGGCGCGTCGGCGGGAGCAGCAGCGCCTGGACGCACTGCTGTGCGACGAGCACCTCGATGCGTCCGGCCGCGAGGCGGTTCGGCAGGCGGTGGAGGACGTCCGGCGGCCGCCGCCCGCGCCGAGTGCGCCCGAGCCGACGAGCGACGACCTGTGCGATTCGCTGCGGCAGGACCCGTGGTGCACGGCGACGCGGACGCTGCTCGCGCAGCGCTGCCTCGAGCTGGGCCGTCTCGACGAGGCGCTGGAGCACGCGGGGCTGTGCGTGCGACTCGATCCCGCAGCCGCCGCCCCGCGGCGTCTCCTCGCGTCGGCGCTGATCGAGGCCGGGCGGATGCAAGACGCGCTCGCGTCAGCCGAGGCCGCCGTCGCGCTCGATCCGGACGACGCCGAGGCGTGGCTGTTGCTGCACAGCGCGGCGGGCGCGCTCGGCCGCGGCGAC
>CALKYL010000248.1 GCA_938003515.1 uncultured bacterium | reverse complement strand
GTCCGCTGCCATTACCTGACCGGTCTTGAGGGTACCGACCGCCTTCGCCGCCTCGCCCAATTTTTCGTGCGGCACGCCGATCACCGCCACGTCGGTCACGGCGTCGTGTTGGTAGAGGACCTGTTCGACTTCGATCGATGAAACGTTCTCGCCGCCGGTGATGATGACGTCCTTGCTGCGGTCGCGCAGCTCGACGTAGCCGTCGGGATGCATCACGCCAAGATCGCCACTGTGGAACCAACCGCCGCGAAAGGCCTCGGCCGTCGCCTCGGGGTTGCGGTCGTAGCCGGCCATCACCATGTAGCCGCGGAAGCACAGCTCGCCGGCGGTGCCGCGCGGCACGGTCGCGCCGGTCGAAGGGTCGATCACCTTCGCCTCCTGGTGCGGCATGACGCGGCCGACCGTCGACACGCGCAGCTCGACGGGGTCGTCGGCCCGCGTCATGGTCGTGACCGGCGACGTTTCGGTCATGCCGTAGCCGATCCGCACGTCCCGCATGTGCATGCGTTCGACGACCTTCTTCATCAGCTCGACCGGGCACGGCGCGCCGGCCATGATGCCGGTGCGCAGCGTGCGCAGGTCGAAGGAGGCGAACTCCGGATGTTCGAGCTGGGCGACGAACATCGTCGGCACGCCGTGCAGCACGGTGCAGCGTTCGTGCTGCACCGCGCGCAGGGTCGCGCCGGCGTCGAAGGTCGGGCTCGGGATCACGATCGTCGCGCCCTGCGTGACGGCGCCGAGCACGGAGACGACCATGCCGAAGCAGTGGTAGAACGGCACCGGGACGCACAGCCGGTCGTCGGGGGTCAGGCCGAGCAGCTCGCCGGTCGTGCGCGCGTTGTTGAGGATGTTGTGGTGCGTCAGCAGCACGCCCTTCGGGAAGCCGGTCGTCCCCGACGTGTACTGGATGTTGACGATGTCGTCGCAGTCGAGGTGGTCCTCGACGTCGCGTAGCTGGGCGTCGTCGAGCTCGTCGCCGAGTTCGGCGAAGGAGCGCCGCGTCAGCATGCCGGGGTGCTGCTCGGCGCCGATGCAGATCACGCTCTGCAGGTGCGGGAACCGCCACGACTCCAGCCGGCCCGGCTCGCACGCACGCGCCTCCGGACACACCTCGTAGAACATCGCCGGGTAGTCGGAGCTCTTGTAGGACTCGAGCAGGAGCAGGGACCTCGCCTGTGACTCCCGGAGCACGTACTCGAACTCGTGCACGCGATAGGCGGGGTTGACGTTCACGAGCACGACGCCGATGCGCGCGGTCGCGAACTGCGCGACGAGCCACTCGTAGTTGTTGACCGACCAGAGCGCGACCCGGTCGCCGCGGCGCAGGCCCAGGCGCAAGAACGCCTTCGCGGCGCGGTCGACCATGCGGTCGAACTGCCCGTACGTGAAGCGCACGCGCTGGGGCAGCGACACGACGAGTTCGCGGTCCGGCCGTTCGCGGGCGACGCGGCGCAGGCACGCGCCGACGGTCTCGCCGAGCAGCGGGCGTTCGCTGCCGCAGTGTTCGTAGCCGAGGCTTGGCACGGGTTCTCCTGGAGTGCAGCGAAAGGCCCTGGAGCCGCGAGGATAGGCGGTCCCCCGTCGACCGCCGGGTGGCCGCAAGGCCCGGGCGCACCGGCCAAGGGGCGCAGGGTGATCGACGGGTCGGCGACGAGCCGGTAGCCTGTGGCCGGGAAACCGTGCACGCCACGCAGAAGGACCCGGTGCGCCGCCGCGAGCAGGTCGGTCGCGCGATGCTGCTGCTCGCCCTGGCGCTCGCGCTCAGCGCCGCGCTGCGCAACTTCACCGGGCCGTGGGAATGCGGGATGCGCGGCCAGTTCGGCGCCCGATACACCCAGGGCGCAGTCGCCAACACGCTCGAGCACGGGCTCGGCGTCACGCTCGGCATGCCGGCGATCGTCATGACGGGCGACGGCGAGACCGACACCATCGTCAATTGGCACCATCCCCCGCTCTACTGGCTGTGGGTCACCGGCTTCGCGGCGGTGCTCGGACTGGAGCCATGGGTGATGCGGCTGGCACACCTCGTGCTCTTCCTGCCCGGCTTCCTGGCCTTGTTCGCGCTCGTGCGAAGGCGGGTCGACCCCGTCGCGGCGGGGTCGGTCGCACTCCTGTTCGCGACGGCTCCGCTGGTGGCGTACTGGGGCCCGATGGTCCTCCAGGACGGGGCCGTGCTGTCGATCGGGCTGACCGCTGCCTGGTCGTTCGACCGCCACGTCGCGGTGCCGTCGCGCGGGTCGTGGTGGCGCACAGCGGGCCTCTACTTCCTGGTGACCTCGCTCGACATCCAAGGGCACTTCTGGGGTCCGGCGTTGTTCGTGCTCGCGCTGGTGAGCCACGCTCGACGACGCGCGTTGCTGACGGTGTTCTCCCTGTTCCCCGTATCGCTCGCCGCCTTCGCCGTGACCGCGTGTCACTACGGTCTCGTGCTCGGGGGCCCCCTCGGCTGGGTCGACGGCATGCTCGATCTGGCGGGGGTGGAGGTGCTGCAAGAGAGCGGCGAGAGGTTGCGACATCAGGTCTGGTTCGCGATCCACGAAGTCGTGGTCGGCCACTGGTGCGGCCCGATCCTCGTGCTCGCCGCGCTCGGGTCCGCGCTGTCGTCCTGGTTGCGGCGCACGCCGGCTGGCCAGCTGGCCGGCCTCGGCTTCGCGTTGATCGTGCCCGGCGTGCTGAATTGCACGGCCTTCTTCCCGCACGCCCTGATCCATCCGCTCTGGTCGGTGCACGGCTTCGCCGGGGTCGCGACCCTCGCTGGCATCGTGCCGGTCGCAGCGACGCGCTGGTGGCAGGGGGGCGGCTCGCGGCGCGCGCTGGCGGCGGCGTTCGGTCTCGCGACCGTCGCGACGGTGGCGATCGGCGTGTACGGATCACACGAACTGAACACGCGCAACGGGCCGGACTACACCGAGACGTCCGTCACGCTGCGCCGCGTCGAGCACCTGTTCGGCGGCTGCGCGTTCGGCCTGACGAGCACTCCGGTCGAAGAGCAGCAGGTCTTCGGCGCGACGACGTTCTATGGCTCGATCGAGCAGCCGGAGCAACTCGACGCGGTGCTCGCACTCGGATACGAGACAGGAGTACGCGGCCGCATCGTGTTCGTCCTCCACCCGCGACACGCGAACGGCCGTCTGCGCGAACGCCTCGACCGTCTCGCGGAGGCGACCGTCGTGGACGGCGTACGGGTCTACCGATTCGTACCCTGAGGAGGCGCCATCACTCCAGCTTCGCCCGCCATCGCGCGGCGTCTCCGGGACGGTCCGTGTTCTCGTACAGTCGCACGAGGGTCCGGACGACCTCGGCGTGATGCGAGCCGCCGCCGGCATACGTCGCGAAGAAGCGCTCGGCGCGCAACAGCTCGGCTTCGGCGCCCTCGTAGCGACCGGCGTCGGTCAGCAGTCCGCCGCGCAGCGCGCGCAGCTCGGCCGAGCGGCCCGACTCCTCGTCACCGCAGGCCGCGAGGGCCTCGGCGAGCGCGCGCTCGGCCCGCGCCGGCATGTCGCTCGCGATCAGCGCCTCGGCGTGCACGCGCCACAGATCGAGCGTCATGCCCGCCCGCCCGCCCAGCGACTCGCGC
>CALKYL010000247.1 GCA_938003515.1 uncultured bacterium | reverse complement strand
TGCCGCCGGGGCCGTCACCCGGGATCGGCTCCGGATCCGGATCCTCCGGGGTGCGCGCCGGCTCGTCGCCGCGACCGGGCTGGAAGACGCCGCTGTCGGGAGAGTTGATCGGCGCGTCTGGCCCGTTGGCCTCGGCGACGATCGAGCCGGAATGGTCCGCGCACGAGGCCAGCGCGAGGCACGAGATCAGGCAGGGCAGGAGCAGAATACGCATGGGCAGTTCGAAGCGACGGGCGCCGGAGCGGCGTTCGTCTGGATCAGTCACGGTCGCAACCGTCGGGAAGCAAGCGTCGTGCCGCGTCTCGAACGGTGTCGTGTCCCACCCCGGGCGCGGCGAAGGTCGGTCGCACGCGGGCGCGTGCGGCCGGTGCCACGGGAGCGACCGCGGCACCGTCGGCGTCCCGCATCGGGACGCCGCCCGACCGGGCGACCGGCGAACGGCGGCCGGCACGGCGAGGGACGGCGCGTTCTAGTGGTCGAGGGTCGCCCGGTTTCCACCGCGCGCGGCGTCCGGGACCCGCCGACGCCGGGCACCGCGCGCTGCCATCGGCCGTTCGCCACCCGTCGCTTCGGCGCACCGCAGAAGTGGCGATTTCCGGACGGCGCGGCGTCGATCCGACGACAGTCGCACTACCGCAACGGGCCGTAGCCGTGCACCACGTGGTCGGGTCTCGCGACCAGCACGCGGTCGCCGACGACGAGCACGCGCGAACGCTTGTCGCCGGCGAGGCGATACAGGCACGCGCCGGTCTCGCCGTGCAGCACCTGCAGCGGTCCGCCGCGCAGCGGCACGATCACGCGCTGCCCGGCGATCGTCGGCGGCCCGGCCCAGTCCTTCTCCGGACGCGCGAACGGCGCCAGGTCCGCGCCGTTCCGGGCGTCGATGCGCAGCACGCGGTCCGGCGTACTGAGCCAGACGATCTGGTTGGCGCACGCCATCTGGCCGAGGGTCGCGGTGCCGAGGTCGCGCTGCCAGCGCACCTCGCCGGTCGCGACGTCGAGGCCGAACACGCGCCCCTGATCGTCGCCGGCGATCAAGAGATCGTGCACGAGCGCCGCCCGCGGGCTGGCCACTTCGGGCAGCTGCCGCTGCCACACGCGGGTCAGCTCCGGCGCCTGCCAGCACGACACCAGGCCGCGCTCGCCGACGACGAACACCCGGTTGCCGGCCGCGTGCAGCGCTCCGTAGGCGGGCTCCTTCAGGTCGGCGCTCGCGCGGCGTCGGGCCTCGAGGTCGATCAGGTGCAGGCGCCCGTCGGTCGTCGCGAGCGCGACCGTGCGGCCGAGCTGGACCGGCGCGACCTCACACGGAAGGTCGCCGAGGCTCCACGCGAGCCGGCCGTCGTCGACGCCGATGGCCCGCAGCGTGCCGTCGAGCGAGGCGAACACGAGCTGGTCGCCGTCGAGCAGCGGGTTGGTCAGCCAGCCGGACAGGTCCTGGCTGTCGAAGCGCCACGTCGCCTTGCCGAGGCCGGTCGGCACGCGCAGCACCGCGCCGCTGCGGTCGACGAACACCAGCCCGCCGTCCGGTGTCGCGATCGGCGGCAGCTCGATCGCGCTGCCGTGGCGCCACTCGGCGTCCGGGCGGAGGATCAGGCGGCCCGTCCACCGCGCGTCGCCGTCGCCGGCCACGGTGTGCTGGTCGCCGTCGAAGCCCGGGTAGGCGACGTCGATGCGGGTCTCGTGCGCGGGCACGCGCGCGAGCAGGAGCGGGGTCTTGCCGATGACCTCGCCGTTGCAGGTCACGGTCGCGCCCACCGGCTCGCTGACGACCAGCAGCGGCAGGCGCACGAGCTCGTCGAACGGGATGTCCGGGAACGACACGCGCAGCGCGCGCAGCTGCTGGTGGGCGGTCTCGTAGTCGCCGGCCTTGGTCGCGTTCGCGAGTTCGTCCATCAGGCGGGTGATGGTCGCGTTGCGCGCGACGCGGTCGCGGAAGTGCGTGCGCAGATCGGCGTCGCCGGTCGGCTGCTGCTCGAGCTCGCGATACAGCTCGAGCGCGCCGACGAAGTCGTACTCGGCCTCGCGCTTGACCGCGGCCTTGAACATCGGGTCGAGCCGCCGGTGGGTCTCGTTGCGCTCGAGCGCCTGGACGTACGACGCGGTCAGCTCGCGCGCGCGCTCGATGTCGGGGCCGGCTTCGGCGAGCACCGCCGGCACGCGCTCCTGCACGGCCCGGTCCAGGAACTCCGGCAGCGCGCGTTCGGCGGTCATGGCGGCGAGCTGCGTGTAGGCGCGGAGCAGCGTCTCCGGGCACGCCTTGCGCAGCGCCGCGAGGTTGGTCGCGAGCTCCTTGCGGTCGAACACCTCGCTCGGCGGCGGCGGTATGCGGTCGCGCAGCTGCTCGGCCGTGCGGTCGAGCGCCTCGAGCAGCGCCGTGACGCGCGTGGTGACGACGTCGCGCACCTCTTCCTCGAGGCCGCGTTCGGCGTGGCTCTCCGCATAGCGCGCGAACGCGTCGCGCAGATCGCCCCGTCCGAGCGCCTCCGCCGCCTCGGTCAGCCGCTCGTTGACGCGGGCGCGGCGGACGCGTTCCAGGCGCTGGCGTTCGGCGGCCTCGGCGAACGCGACCCGGCTCGCCATGTCCTCGACCGCCTCGCAATGGCCGAGCTCTGCGCGCCAATGGCCGAGCCGCTCGCGCGCCTCGGCGCGCGCGCCCTTGTCGAGCAGCGCCGAGATCTCGTCGGTCGCCTGGTCGACCGCCAGCTCGTAGGCGTGCTGCTGCCACCAGACGAAGCCCATGCCGCCGATCAGCGTCGCGACCAGCATCGCCGCGAGCATGCGCACGATCGTGCCGAGCCTGGTGCGGCGCATCGCGACGAGCTGCTTGTGCACGTCGCGGCGGGAGCGGTCGATGCGCAGGATGGACTCGAGGGTCTCGATCGTGCGCGTGCGGTCGTCCTCGGCGCGGTAGTGTTCGGCGAGCTCGAGCAGCGCCTCGACGGCGCCCTCCGGGTCGCGCGCGCGCTGCCGGGCGCGCGCCTCGCGCAGCAGGATCTGCGGCTGCAGCGTGTCCGTGCGCCGCGCGTCCTCGACGATCTCGAGCGCGGTCGGCACGAGGTCGGCGTCGATCAGCGCGTCGATCAGGTCGATCGTGCACTTCTCGAGCTCCGGCGAGTCCGGAGGCTCGTGCGCGACCAGCACCGTGCGCAGGAAGCTCAGCGTGCCCGGGTCGTAGGGCACGAGGTTGCGCGCCGCGCGCGCGCGCTCGAGCGCGTCCTCGGGCATCGGGGAGCGCTGCGCGGCCTCGAGCAGCAGCGAGCTCGCGAAGCGGCGTTCGCCGACCTGCTCGAGCACCTGGGCCATGCCCTTGATGATCCCGAGCGAACGGTCTCCGGGCCGGTCCCGCAGCGTCTGCAGCAGCACGATCGCGCGCTTGCCTTCGCCCTCCTCGGCGAGGCGCGTCGCGACCGAGATCATCGCCGGGTCGTCGATGGGGCGCAGGATCTTGCCCGTGCAGAGATCGCGCGCCGCCCGCGCCGCCTCGAACAGCCCGAGCGTCGTCTGGTCGGCGATCTGACGATAGGTCGAGTAGCCGTCGGCGCCCTCGAGCACCGCGCGGTGCGCGTCGGACAGCGCCTCGGGGTCGGCGGGCGCGGCGACGGCCAGCGGGATCTCGTCGAGGCTGCCGAGCGCGTCGAGGATGCTCTGCCACTCGTCGGAGCGGCGCGCCACCTCGAGCAAGAGGCTGTTGACCTCGTACTCGGGGCAGGAATGGAAGCGCGCGGGCACGCCCTTGACCGCAGGGTTGCCCTTGAAGAACTCGAACGTGCCGTGCTTCCACGTGAACAGCGCGAACAGGTCCTCGGCGACCTGCATGCCGAGGATCTCGTCGAGCGCGTCCTGCTCGATCAGCCCTGCGCTCAGCAGGATCTGGCCGAGCGGCCGCTTCTCCTTGCGCTGCTCGAGCAGCGCCGTGCGCAGCTCCTCCGGCTGCAGGCGGCCGGCCTGCACCAGCCGCTGGCCGAGCCGCCGCGCGGTCAGCCGCGGCGGCACCAGGATGCGCACGTAGCCGTCGCGGCAGAACACCTCGCGTTCTTCGAGGGGGTTGCGCACGCGCAACACGCCTTCCATCTTCGACATGCCGAGCGTCTGGAAGATGTCGGCGAGGGCGATCTGGTCGAGATCGCCGTGCATCGTGGCGGTCGGACTGAGATAGTCCTCGCCGGCCGTCTCCGGCCCGGTCGGGATCTCTTCCTCCGCGGCTCCCGCGAGCAGGAAGTCGACCTCGGCCTCGTTGAGTATCTCCCTGTGATCCGACATCCCGGTCGTCCGAGCCGTCGTGGTGGCGCCGCCCGCATCGGGCGGAGCCGGACCTGTCGCACGGACTCGCCCTGGGTTATCGGAACGGTGGTGGTCCTGGCTCAATGCATCCCGGGCCAAGTCCCGGACGTGGGCGTCGGCTGGCTGACCGGGCGCAACGACCGCTACGAAGCCCGTTTCCGGGAGCTTCTCCTCGACGTCCCGACCCGCGACCTCGCGACCGGCTGGGAGCTGGCGCGCACGCTCGGCCGCCCGGCGGTGCCGCTGCTGTGGGAGATGCTGCGCGCCGAGACGTCCAACGTCGACCGGCGGCTGGTGCTGCTCGCCGCGGCGATGGTGGCGGGCGGACCCGGCGAGGACGAACGGCTGTTCGCCTGGCTCGCGCAGCCGAAGCCGATGCTCGAGGAGCGCACGCTCGCCGCGATGCTGCTGGCGCTCGGGCCGCGGCGCGCGCGCCCCGCGCCCGAGTTCTGGAGTCGCGTGCTCGGGCCGACCCGGTCGCCCGAGCAGGTACTGGCGCTCGCGGCCCGCCTCGCGGCGGCGCGGTTCTCCGGCACGGCCGACGGCGCCCCGCCGACGCTCGACGACGACCCCGGCCTGCTGG
>CALKYL010000246.1 GCA_938003515.1 uncultured bacterium | reverse complement strand
GGCCGAGCGCCTCGTAGCTGCTGCCGAGCAGGGCGAAGCCGTGCAGGAACGTGACGGCAGGCCAGCCGCCGCTGCGAGGCAGCAGCGGCGTGTTGCTGCCGGCGACGGTCGCGGGGTAGAGCATGCGCGTCGGCAAGGTGCTGCTGCCTTGCGCCGTGGGGTTGGCGAAGGTCACGTCCCGCACGCCGACCGCGTAGGTCGTCTGGGCCAGCGCCGACGACGACAGCAGGGCGAGAGGCAACAGCCAGAGGACGACGGGATCGCGCATGCTGGCACGATCACGCGGCCGCTCGCGCCGGGCAAGGGGCCGGCCGCCGGGTGTGTCCCCGGCGCTCGGGCGAGCGCAAGCGCCGGCGATCCGCGCGTGCTCGTGCTCGACCACCCCGGGTCGCCGCCACCCGGCGCGCACGTTGCCCGGCAGCCCCCCGGCCGAGACCTCCGGCACCGGGCCCGGTCGCATGGCGCGAGGCCCGCTCCGTCCGAACGAGGCGCACCTGCCCTGCCCACCGGCCCGCCTCGACGCTCCAGGCCCGCGCGTGCCGTCGCCCGCCGCGACCAGCAGCCGACCGTCCGGCCGGAACGCCAGCCGGAACCCGCGCTCCGAAGACGTGTCGAGCCGGTCCAGCACCGCGACGTGCTCGGTGCTCCACAACAGCGGCGGCCCCGCCGACCCGGCGGTCGCGAACACGTCGGCGAGCGTACGGCTCAGCACGCAGCGGCTCCGCGTGCCGTTCGGCCGCGGCACGCCGCCGGAGGTGGCCGTCGGATCGTGGCGGGCGGACGCGCGGCTGGCGCGCCGCGCGCCCCGTCGGGCCTGTCGCTCACTGGAACACGCCGAAGAAACCCATCACCAGGCCGTAGTAGCCGGACGGCGACAAGGCACCGGTCGTCTGCGTCGTGTAGTTGGAGCGGTGCACCATCTGCGCCGGCCCCGGCGGCGGCGGCCGGGCCGCGGTCGGCGACCACCGCGAATGCCCCGTCGCCGGGGCCCGCTCGGGATCCGGCCGGAACGGGCTGCGCGGACCGTCAGTCGCGGACCGGATCGAGCCGCACCCACGGGCGATGCCGCAGCGCCGGATCCAGGCGCGGATCGTAGTTCGGGTCGTCGGTGCCGATGTAGCCGGTCTCGCCGTCGCCCCAGTAGTGGCGATGGCCCGCGTCGACCTGGTATCGGCTGCCGGTGTCGGCATCGACGACGACGGTCCGGTCGCCGATCCCGTCGACGCCGTTGCGGTGCCCGACGTCGTCCGCGGCCGAGCGATCGCGGAAGCCCGCGTGGCTGCGGTCGAGGATCTCGCCGTTCGCGGCACCGACCGCCAGCGCCGTGCGGCCGGCGGCCGCGATGTCGGCCATGCGGCGCCGGTGCAGGTCTCTGCCGACCTCCATCCAGGCGCGGCTCTCCTCCTGGTTCCGGCGGATCGCCGCCGTGAGCCGCATGCCCTTCGCCTGCTGCCAGCGATGGTCGATCTGCTGGTGCGCGAGCGCGTCGAGCCACGTGCGCTTGGCCCGCTCGAACGTCTCCGCCGGCGCTTCGAGCTCGGTCGTGTGCACCGACCAGCTCACCATCGAACCCTGCGCGCTGATCGCCCGCAACACGACGATGCACGAGCGGCGGCCGTCCGGTCCGTTCCAGTCGGTGCCGACGACCCGATAGCCGCGCCGCGAGCCGGTCGCCGGCATCGCCGCACCGAACGCTTCCCAGAACGCCTGCAGCTCCGGCAGCTCGTACTGCGAGGCGAGAGAATAGCCCTGAGAGCGCGCCATCGGCTCGATACCCTCGGCGATGATGCGCTCGACGGAGAGCGGCGCGACGAGCTGCTTGCCGGTCCGCGCGATGGTCTCGCGGGCGAAGCCGTCCTCGGCCCAAGCGTAGTCGGCGCTCTCCGTCTCGTTGACGCTCACGCCGCCCGGAGCGTCGATGCGATACCTGCCCGCCGCCGTCGATTGCAGCCGCCAGCCGCGGGGCAGCGGCAGATGCGCGCAGACCTCACCGTTCGCATCGCGTACGGCGACGAGCGCGAGCGGCGCTTCGACCGGGGTCGCGTCCCCTTCGAGCGGTGCGCGCAGCGCGGCCGGATCGAGGCGCTGCAGGGGCGCCGGGGACGCGGGCGCTCCGCGCCGTGCGGCGTCGTCGAGCGGCGCCTCGCCCGAACAAGCTGCCAGCAACAGAGCGCAGCCCGCGGCGGGGATCGACGGCAGCGGAGCGGGACGGGATCGCAGGGACGACGGGATCGGCATGGTGCGCGCCGGGCAACGCCGCCCGGGACCTCCGCGTTGCAGCGCGTCGGATCGCGGCAGCGACGCTGCCGACGCCGTCGTCCGGGCGGATCCGAGCAGAATCCCCACGACCCGCCAGCGCCCGCCCGTTCCACACCGTAGTGTCAGCTCCCGTGTATTCCGACCACGCACGCGATGCGCCGTTGGCGCTGGCGGCCGTGCCGCTGGTGCTCGCCTGCCTGGCAGCGCCGCCGCTGCCGGCTCAGCACGCCGAGGCCCCGGGCCTCGCGGTGCGGCTGCGCGGCACCTGGTCCTCGCCAGCCACCGGCCAGACGATCCGATTCGATGGTGCGGAGTGCGTCGTCGCGCACCGCCTGCGGCAGACGCTGATGACGGTGGAATACGACGCGGACGGAAGCCGGATCGTGCGCGCCGTCGCCGGCAGTCCGGAGCAGCCGGTCGTCTCGCGCATCGAGTTCACCGACGACGAGCACGCGAAGCTGGTCGGTCAGGCCCACACGCTCGAGTTGACGCGCATCGCGGCCGCGACGGACCCGATTCCCGAGGCCGTCTCCATCGAGCCGATGCGGCTCGGCACCCGCGATCCGGCGGCTGACGAGGTCGCGGCGATCCGGGAGCAACTCGAGAGCCGCCGCGAGCGCGAGCAGGACATCCGCGAGCAGCTGAGCCAGGTCGAGGAGCGCGTTCGTGCGCGGCTCGCGAGCGAGGGACGGGCCGCGGATCCGTTCTCGGACCCCGAGATGCAGGACGTGATGTCTCGGATGATGGCGATCGACGACGCGAACACGCGCTACGTCAAGGACCTGATGGCCGACGTCGGCTGGATCGATGCCGCGCGTTTCGGCGATGCGGCCAACGACGCGGCGTTCCTGATCGTGCAGCACTGCGGCAACCTCGCGCTGCTGCGCGCGGTGACGCCGGCGCTGAAGGCGGAGTTCGACGCGGGTCGCGCGCCACAGGGACCGCGCTATGCGCTGATGTACGATCGTCTGACGCTCGCGCTCGGAGGGCGGCAGCGCTACGGATCTCAGCTGCTCGGACGGCCCGACGGCTCGCTCTACTTCCCGCGGCTCGAGGACCCGGCCACCGTCGACCTGCGCCGCCGCACGGTCGGGCTCGGCACGCTCGCGGACTACGCGAAGCGCTTCGACGGCGCGCCGGTGCAGATGCCGGAGGGCTACGTCGAGCCCGACGGCGGCGGCCGTCGCTGATCGTCTGATCCGTTGCGAACGCGCCCTGCGGCCCGGGCGCGTCGCGGAGCTCCGACGACGGCGACGGTCCTTCGCCCGTTCAGCGACCGCCGGGCGCCAGCAGGACCCGGATCGGGTAGTGGTCCGACCACCTTCCGACCGTCTCGTCGTCGGTGACGACCTCGGCGTCGAGGCTGCGCGCCGCGGTCGCCGTGTCGGCGAACACGAAGTCGATGCGCCGCCGCGCACTGCGCACGTCGTCCACGGCAGTCGCGACCGACGTGCCGTCAGCCGGCGCCGTTCGGCATCGCAGCAATGCCCCACGAGATTCTTGAGGCCACGGCGCATCACCTCGACGTGTTCGACGTGTGATGTCCCTCCTACTCGTCAGCTTCGTCGCGGCCCTCGCGCCGCAGTCTCCCATCCAGCTACGACAAGTCCAGAACGGCGGATTCGACGACGTCGTCGGCGGCGTCGCCAGCACCCTGTGGTGCGGCGGCGAAGGCAAGGTACAGAGCGCCGGCGGGGTCTCGTACGTCGTCGTCGGTCGACCCGACCGCGTGTTCCAAGGCGTGGCGAAGCCCCGTCAATCGCCGACGGACCTCGCGATCTCGCTGCAGGTCCGGCTGCCGCAATCCGGCAACGTCGGCCGCGTCACGATCAGCGAGGGGTCCGACCGGTTCGACGTGCTGACGCACCAGCTCTCGCACCCGGAGACGGCGGGCATAGCGGCGCCGTGGACCGCGTACGAGCAGGGCGCCAGCTGGCAGGCGATGGCCTTCCAGCCGTTCGGCCCCAAGCACTGGGGCTTCGTCAGCACCGGCTCCCTCGGCCAGGAGATCAGCCTGAACCCGATGGTGCTGACCGACACGATCCAGCTCGAGTACGACGTGCCGACGCCGGGCGACGTCGTCTGGATGGTGCGGCCGGTGCTCGTCGAGGGCGCCGGGCCGGTCGAGGTGCAGGTGCTGAAGGACCCCGACGGCACGCTCGGGGCCATCGCGCCGACGCTGCTGTCGAGCTTCACGCTCGGGACCGGCGCACCGGACGGCGCGGACCTGACGGGTGACGTGACCGTCGACGCGACGGATACGGTGCTGTTCCGCTACCGGAACCTCGCGGGTCCCTCCAACCCGGCGAGGGTCGTGTGCCGCCCCGCGGTCCGCTACACGACGCAGCGCGTCACCTATGTGCTCAGCGACGCGCCGCCGACCATCTCACCTGCCCCGCTCGAGCACGTGATCACGCCGCCGGGCATCGTCGCAGGCACGTGGAACGCGGTCCCGCTGCTGTTCGAGAGCGACTTCTTCGCCGCCTTCGGCGCGGCGCCGAAGCCGCCGTTCCTGATCGAGCTGCGAGGCTACGGCGGCGGCGTCGCCCACTTCACCGACGTCG
Organism: uncultured bacterium; assembly: GCA_938003515.1. The sequence goes on along the minus strand of CALKYL010000246.1, from coordinate 5,614 downwards.
ACGTCACGCACCAGCGCACGGTCGAGGACTACGCGTCGCTGCGCGCCGATCTGCTCGGCGAGACGGAGCGCATCGTGCAGTCCTACCAGCAGTCGTATCCGGGCTATCCCCTCGGGCTGCGCGACGACCAGGGGCTGCCGACGCCGTGGCAGCTCTACGCGATGAACCCCAACGCGCCCCCCTTCGGCGGCCCGGAGTCGATCGTGGCGAACGGCGTAATGGTGCCGTACGGCAGCGTGCCGTCCAACCTGCGCCACCTGCTGAAGGTGCGCTACTCCCCGAAGGAGTACGACGACCTGCGCTACGTCGTGCAGGCGACGTTCTCGCCGGCGAACAAGGCGACGCTGTTCTTCCCGCGCTACGACTGCGTGCAGGACCAGTTCGTGCAGGGTGCGACGGAGACGACCGGGATCGGTCAGGGTGCGCTCGCCCTCGAGATGTACCGGCACACCCACGACGTGACGTTCCTCGAGGCGGCGCGCGACTACGCGCACGTCGTCGCCGCTCGCGGCAAGATCGACGCCACCGTCCCTCCGGCCAACGTCCCCGACATCCGAAACGGGCTCCTGCTCATGGAGGGATACGACGTCGCCACGGGAGTCAACTCCTTCGTGACCAGCCCGAACCTGGCGCCTTGGCGCATCCTCGACGCCCCGGCGTTCCTCGCCGAGGTCATCGGCGCGATGCTCTCGTACGAGCAGGCCGATCCCGGCAAGCTCGACCTTTCGGGCCTTCCGCTGATCACTGCCGCTGCGCGAGACGCGATCGAGCGCGCGAACTTCCTGCGCATCATCGACATCCCCGACAACACCCACCATGGGTTCGGCGCGCCGTGGTGGTCGATCGCGTACTTCTACAGCGACATCTACGGCTACGCGGGCATCGCCGCGACCAAGGCGCTCGACGCGATCACGCCGTTCGCGGACCCGATCGCACAGCCGCTGCTCCACCAGATGCGGCTCGAGCTGCTCGAGTTCCTCGGCGACGGCGCCGTCGCGTTCCTCGACAGCTGGGAGCTCAACACCGCGCGCAACGCCCCGAACGCCGGGGACCAGTGGCGCGCCTGGGAGCCGATCGTCTGGCTGATCCAGAACGAGCCGGCGCTGCTCGACGTGCCGCGTACGCGAACGCAGCTGTTGCGCGTCGCCCGCCGCCTCGCGGCCTACCAGATGCCGGAAGGCGTGTGGGTCAACTGCAACGAGAACGAGTTCTACCTGGTCGACATCGCCGAGGGCGCCTCGACGCCGCTGTATGCGCCGACGTTCTACGAGGCCTTCTCCGAGCTGATCGTCGCGGACCCGACCAACACCGCGCTGCGCGACGAGATGCTGACGCGCCTTAGGGACAAGTTCGACGTGTCGTTCGACTGGTTCGTCACCGACCCGGGATTCCCGTTCGGCTACAAGCCGGACTACTACGGCACCTCGGGCCAGAAGATGACCGAGGTCCGACTCGTCGACAACTACCTCGAGTGCCTGCAGCGGCTCGACCTGCTCTACGGCTTCGGGCAGGGCGCGCCGCTGCCGACGGTCGCGATCAGCCCGCGCGACTACACGCCGACGCCACCGCCCAACCGGCACAGCTTCCGGTTCACGATCACGGCGCCGCCCGGCGAGAGCGTGCAGGCCGTGCTCGCGAACACGCACGTGCGGCTGCACCGGCTGACGGCGGGTGTCTGGCCGGAGCCGGGCATCGATCTGTGGCCGAACGCCGGCTCGAACGGGTCCTGGACGATCGGCATCAACGGCCAGACGGCGACGGTTCGTTTCACGCCGGCCGCGCCGCTCAGCGGCGAGTTCAAGTTCGAGCTGTTGAGCGCGCTGCCGGACGGGCGCTGGGCCTGCACCACGTCGTACCAGAATTGGTGACGGTGCGCCGCCGCGGCTCCCGCGACCCTCCGGGGCGCGGGATGCCCGGCGCGGGTCGTGCGTCTGCACGGTGCAAGGCTGCTGACCTGCCGGTGCTCGGGATAGGCGTTTCGCAGGCAGCAAGCGTGGGGTTCGAGCCGTTCCCCCCAACCGGTCGAGATCGAGGCTGAGCGGCCGCGGCCGCGCGAAGCCACACGGGCGCGCCGACGAAGAACTGCCGGACGTCGTTGTCGGCCGACTCCCGAATGCGACGCTCGGCGTGCGGCTCCATACGATCGTGCCGCGCAGTCGCCGTGGTTCGTCGCGGCCGGTCGCGTTGCTGCTGCGCACGAGGGCAGCCGGCCGGCGCGAGGCGGCGCTCGTCAGCGTGCGGACGCGGGTTCCTCGCGGCACGTCGCGGCGTCGTCGGTCGGCGCCGCCGAATCCGACGGATTCCGCGACATCCGCGTGACCCCGAAGCGGGTCCGGTTCTAAGGGTTGCACACCGCGGCTCTCCGCGTCCCCACCATGACCCATCACCGCATCGCTCGTGCCCTGCGCGGCGCCGTTCTGCTGTTGCTCACCGTTCCTGCGATCGCGCAGGTCCCGCCGGAGCCGCCGCCGTGCCCGGATCCGACGCTGGTCGTGCACCTGGTCGAGCTGAAGGGGGTCGTGCAGGACGGTGAGTGCTTCCAGTTCTTCGAAGACGGGACCTGGGCGAACTGGGACGACGACCAGGTGTATGGCTGGGGCACCTACGAGTGGAACCCCGTCGCCGGCACGATCGACTACGTGAACCTGAGCGGCGACGGCGGCGGCAACCAGACCGGCACCTACACGTGGGACCCGGACGAGCACGTCTGGGAGCGAACGGCGTCCTCGCATCCGAACGCGCCGCCGATGTCGTTGCTGCCGCCCTGGTAGCGGAGGGCAGCGCGGTGAGCCGCGGCGCGGTCGTCGTGCCAGGCATCACGACCTTCGGCATGTGGGACACGGCGCAGCCGGGCCCGAACGGCGACGTCGCCGGCCTGCTGCGGGGTGCCATCGGCGACTTCCCCGGCCAGGCGACGACCCCCGAAGGCACGTTCGACCCGGTCGTGAACCTCGCCGCGCTGCCCGCCGGGGTCGTGCTGAGCGCCGGTGACTACCTCGCCTTCCAGGTCTTCTACATCGACCTGTCGGCGCCCGGCCAGCGGCTCTTCGGCAGCGAGGCGCTCGAGATCCGGGTCTGGTGACGGTCGCCCCGGCGGCGCGCCCGCGGCGCGCGCGCCGGATCCTGCCCGCAGCGCCGTAGCGCGCTGCGGCGCGCGTCACCGGCTCACTTCTTCGCCAGCGCGTTGGCGACGGCGACCTTCAGCAGCGCTTCGCTGCCGCTGCCGACGGTCACGAGGGCGACCTTGCCGTCGCGGTCGACCACGGCGAGCGTCGGGATGCCGCGGACGAAGTAGTTCTGGAAGTCCTGCTGCACGCCGACGACGAACGGGTACTCGATGCCCGTGCGGTCGCGGAACGTCGTCACGTGTTCGACGAAGGTGTCCTCGGTCAGGCCCTGCACCGACTCGCCGCCGCTCCGCATCTGCGACTCGTCGGCCGGCATGTAGCCGCTCGGATAGAAGCGCGTGACGCCCATCACGCGCAGCCCGTCGTCCCGGTGCGCGCGATACATCTGGTCGATGCCGGGCATCACGGCGCGGCACGGACCGCACCAGGTCGCCCAGAAGTCGACGAGCACGACGTTGCCCTTCAACGCGCTGAGCGGGGTCGCCTCTCCGCCGATCCACGTCGCGCTGTCGATGTCCGGTGCCGTCTTGCCGATCAGCTCCTTGCGCAGCGTGACGTAGCCCATGGTGCGCTCGTCCGCGTTCTTCGCGGCCTCGGCATAGAGGGCCGCCGCCTTCTCCACGTCCCCCGTGGCGGCGGCGTAGTCTCCGAGCGTGAGCTGCAGCGACGCCTTCTCGGGCCCCTCGGCCGCGTCGATCTGCTCGGTGATCAGCGCCGCCGCAGCCGCGACGTCGCCGGTCGCGAGCAGCGCGTTCGGCAGCATGCGGCTCTTCACGGTGCTGGCGCTGCGCCCGTCGCCGAAGTGCTCGAGGAACATCCGGCACGCCTGGACCGCGCGATCGCCGTGCTCGACGTCGGCACCGACGACCATGAGGCCGCGTTGCAGCAGCTCGGCGTCCTGCTTCGGGTCGAAGCCCTCCCAGGCGGAGTCCTTGAACCGGTTCTCGAACTCCGCCTGCGGGGCGGCAACGGTCGCGCGGATCCCGCTCATCTGCTTCGCGAGTTCCTTCTGCTCGTCGCTGCCCCGTTCTGCCTTGCGGTAGCGCTCCATCAGCGGCTGCAGCCGCTGCTGGCTCTCTTCCTGCGCCTTCCGAAGGCTCTGGAAGCTCTCACGCACGGCGTCGAGCTTGCTGGCGCCGGCATCGGAGGTCTGCTGGGCGGAGAGCGCCGCCGTGCAGCACAGGGAGAGAGGGAGTGCGGCGAGCCGCAGCGAGGAGAGCATCTGCTTCATGGTCGAGGCTCCGGGGTTCCGGGCCGCACAGCATAGGCGATCGGGGCCGCACCCCCGGGAGCGTCGAGACTGCGCACCAACACGAACTCGAGCCTCGATCGTCGGGCCGGCGGCGCGTCGCCCGCGGAGCACCACCTCTGCCAGTAGGTCGACGAGGTCGGGAGCGGCCGTGCGGGCGAGCACGATGTCGCGACGAAGCGCCGGGGGGCGCGTCTCTCGGATCGACCTGGTGCTGCCTGGATCCCACGCCTCGGTAGCCGGCGTCGCCTCGACGGCGGCAGGCTCGGGCCGGACGCCGGCTCCTCCGACCGGCGCAGCGTCGACGAGCGGCGCTTCAGGGCCGGCCCGGTGCCTGGGTCGAGAGCGCCTGGCGCAGTCGATCCTGGAACCCGAACCCCACGCCTTCCTGTTCGAGGCTCTGTTGGAACTCCGCTTCGTCGGCACCCTCTTCGGCGACGACCACGTAGTCCGGCCGGTCGGCCGCCGTCGCGTGGATGAACTGGGCCACCACGTGACCGTGCGACACGACGAAGGCACCGGGCATCTGGGCCGCATCGCCGCGCAGCCATCCGATCCCGTGGCCCTGCTTGACGCCCGCCTCCCAGCCGCGCTTCCAGACCGACCAGCCGAGGAGCTGGGTCGGGCTCCCGCGGCGCAGCGCGAAGGCGCGGTAGAGCACGCGGTCCGGGTCGCTGATCGCGGTCACCGCCTGGAGTCCGTAGCCTTCGAACAGTGTGCGCGCCTCGTCCTCGGTCGACATGTGGACCAGCACGAGGCGCGTGCCGGCGGCGCGCAGCCGCTCGTGGATGGCGGCCAGGTCGGCGAGGGCTTCCCGACAGAACGTGCAGCCGAAGTGCCGCAGGAAGACCAGGAACTGGGGCTGCTTCCTGGAGGCCTCGAGCAGGTCCGTGCCGTCCCGATCCTGGTAGAGGGAGAGGGCCAGGTCGAGCGGCAGCACCGGCGGCGTGCGTTCGATCCGGTGGGCGCGGGCCGCCCCCCGCAGGATCCACGCGAAGGGCAACCACCAGATCGGGCCGAGGGCGAGGACCAGGACGCCCAGTTGCCAAGGAAGGCGTCCCTGGGACGCGGCCCACACGAAGCCGACGGGGATCAGGATCTTGCCCAGGAGGCCCACCAGCACCACCGGCCAGAGCCGGAACGGGTGCCTCGCCGCGAGTGCGTGCCCCAGGCCGTAGACCCCGATCAGCAGTCCCAGTGCCTGCCAGACCTCGAGCTCGCCAGGGGGCTCGCTGCC